>CAMFKK010000331.1 GCA_945957225.1 uncultured Sphingobacteriia bacterium
ATCTAAGCGTGCAGCTAGAACTGGCCGTAACCCACAAACTGGTGCTACCAACAAAATCAAAGCTAAGAAAGTAGCCCGCTTCAAAGCTGGAAAAGAATTGGCTGCAAAAGTATAATTTGCATCAAGCTTACAGAAAACCCTCGCTATATGCGGGGGTTTTTCTATTTTTGCACCTCACCTAATGTTTCACTCAAAAAATACCATCATGGGAAGAGGCGATAAAAAAACCGCAAAAGGCAAGCGTTTCAAGGGTTCTTTTGGTAAAAGCAGACCCGCTACAGCTACCAAATCAAAGAAACCTACTGTAAAGCAGTCTTAATAAAGGGACGATAAATCAGTGCAGAAAGCAGTTTTGTTGTAAGGCAAAGCTGCTTTATTTTTTCTTATCGGCCAGCTCGGTAATAGCTTTGACCAATTTATCTAGGTCTTGAATTCTGGTATAGACATGTGGCGTAATGCGCACACAACTGATATTCTCCCAAACAATCCCTACCGTGTGAATCTTATAGGTATTGAACAAAGCACCATCTAATTCACCAGGAGTCATGCCATCAATAGACACACCACAAATAGCGCAGGCATATTCTGGTTTAAATGAAGTATGAATTTTTACCTTGGGAACTTCTGCTACTTTTTTGGCCCAATAATTTTTCAAATACCTGATCCTGTCTTCTTTTCGCTTACCGCCAATGGCCATTTGAAAATTTACTGCTTCTCCAATACCCTGTTCAATAGGAAAACTACGGGTACCAAGGGTTTCAAACTTTCTGATATCGGTTCCCTTTGGATCTCCGTTACAAAGTAATGGCCAAATTTTTCCAATCTTTTCTTTTCTAATCCAGAGCATGCCACTACCAATTGGTGCACTTAAAAATTTGTGCAAACTGGTTCCAAAATAGTCACAATTCAAATCTGGGATTTGATAGTCCAACAAACCAAAACTATGCGCCCCGTCTACAATGACTTCAATGCCATGTGACTTGGCCATGTCCGCAATTTTTCTAGCTGGTAAAATCTGTCCAATCCAGTTAATGATATGGGTAATATGGATGATTTTGGTTTTGGGTGTAATAGCATTTTCAAAAGCCTTTACAATTTCTGCGTCATTTTCTATAGGAAACTGAAAATTCAATTGTTTGTATACTATGCCCTCTCGCATTTCACGCTGCTTCCAAGCCTGAATCATATTGGGATAGTCCTGCTTGGTACCAATGACTTCATCACCCGCTTTGAGGTCTAGCCCAAAGATCACGGTATTCAAGGCTTCTGTGGCATTTCTGTTGATGGCAATCTCTTCTGTGTTGCATCCAGCCATCTCAGCCAATTTATAGCGCAATGGCTCTCTACCTTGGTCTAAAATCCGCCACATATAATAAGAAGGGCCTTGGTTGGTGAGTTGGTTATAGCGCTCAACGGCTTCTTGTACTACGCGGGGCGATGGGCTTACACCACCATTATTTAAATTGACAAAATTGGCATTCACTGTGTAAGCCTGTTGAATCACAGACCAATAATCTTCATCCGCTGCAATGGCGTCTGCGCTCAAATGTTGTACGGCGGCTTGGGCCGATTCAAAATTGGCGGCGTGTAATTGGTTGAATAAACTGTTGGCAGAAAAAGCGCCAGCTATTGCACCCATTTTTTGTAGAAAAGCCCTTCTTTGGTTCACGGCAGTAGGTTTGAATCAGGAAGTTACTGAAATAGACTAATTGTTCCAATTGGAAATTCATGTAGCATCTCCCTTATGATGACCTTCTATCCTTTTTGCATGATGAGCATTTGGTGTCTATCATCTTGCACAGGCGCTTTTTGTACGCTAAACCCAATGCTGGTTGCCCAATCAATCAAATCTTCATCTATAGCAGGAAAATCATATTCGTGAATATGGTTAGCAATCATATCCTGTTCCCTTATTTCCAATCCTGGCCAGTTATTCCTTATTCCTCCTATATAATATTCCATATAAGCAACTCTAGACTGACCCTTTTTACGCATCACATCTATCATCAGAAAAAGACCATTCGGATGCAAATGGTTATAGATGTCTTGCATGATTTCCCGCTTGCCCTCATCAGACAAATGGTGAATGGCATAACTGCTATAAATCAAATCCCAGTTTTCATTAGAGGATTGGAGTAGCTGTTCCATTCTACCCAAATTAAGCTTTTTTTGAGCGGGTAAGACTTGCAAAAAATGTGCTGCTTGAGCCAAAGCAGCTTCTGACAAATCATAACCTGTATATGCTTCAATGCCAATGCTGGCAAGGTCTTTGGCAATCAATTGTGCGTCTCCACAACCAAGATCCAATACTGATTTAATGGAATGAACAGCATTTGCCAAAGCTTCTCTTGTATAATGGGAGAACTCTTTGTGCAACATGTAATTATTGGCAATGATCTTCTGATATACATTCCAATTGTCTGAGAAAAGAATAGCGGGAAGCGGATTCATGTTATAATTGCCTGTTGATGATTAGCATATGCACGTCTTTGTTCCAAATTTCTTTGCTCAATTCTTTTACTAATGAAAATGATGCAATATTTTTTAGCTATACTTCAAAAGTAGCACTACTAGGTTCAACGGCCACTATTGCAGCTTCTGGATATAAATAGGCAAAAAAAATCGACCTAATTTCACATTTGCACCTTTGTCAATGATGTTTTTTGGCCAAAGGGAAATTTGATCCGGTATTGGTCATCAACAAAAACCTGATTAAAAGTGTATCGGTCTGAAAAATTCTTACGTAAAAAAAAGCTGGCCCCGTACTTGGAAGAATAAAAACTACCGTGTGGAACTGCCTTGAATTGTAAGTAAAATTTAATGCCATCGCCTAAGCCAAAAGCCTTGATCAACGGTTTGAATCTGGAAGCCATAATCCTGCTTTGATTGGAAGCAAATTAACCACTAATACCCGGAATGAAAAAATATGCTGTTTTCCCCTATATCTTTGCAGGGTAATACTTCCAAAATGCTACGCAAAATCAGTCTTTTATTGAGTTTTTTTGTACTATGTCTGCTCTTGAGCAATACAGCCATGGCTCAATGTAGTATTTGTACCAAAACCGCTTCTCAATTGGGAGAAGGCCCTGCTAAAGCCCTCAATTCAGCCATTGTTTACTTGGCTTTTACCCCCTTTGCCATCATGGGTTATATTGGTTGGCGCTGGTGGAAGAATGAGAAAGAACTGAACAGCTAAAATTGGTATATTTCTCTTGCATCTCAAAGTCATGACACTAAATAATTTGCAAAATTGATAACTAACACAGACTGCATTTTAAGCATTATAATACCCTGTTTTAACCACGGTAATTATATCCAAGAAGCTTTAGATAGTTTCGAGAGCGATGAGATTAATTATGATTATGAAGTTCTTATAGTAGATGATGGTTCAACAGATGAAATTACAAAAGCCAAGCTAAAGGAATTAGAAAAAAAGGGATATAACATAATTTATCAGAACAATCAGGGAGTTGGCTGTGCAAGAAATAATGCCATTTCAAAAGCAAAAGGAAAATATATTTTGTCAATTGATGCAGATAACAAAATTAGCCCTTCTTATATAAAAGAAGCGATACCATTACTAGAAAATGATATTGCAGATATAATTTATGCACAACCCTATTTTTTCGGAGGTAATGGCAAGAATAAGAAACAATTTAAAACAAGAAAGTTTGACCATTTAGCAGTTGTATCGGGCAATTTTGCCGATAATTGTGCGTTTTATAAAAAAGAAGTATGGGATAAAAATTGCGGCTATGACACCAATATGCCTTATACAGGTTTCGAAGATTGGGAGTTTTGGATCCATTCCGCTGTCAATGGATTTCGTTTTCATTTTATTGAAAAAAAGTTATACTCCTATAGAG
>CAMFKK010000332.1 GCA_945957225.1 uncultured Sphingobacteriia bacterium
GATAAGGATGCAGTTGTACAAAAAAGAAATGAAATTATTTTAGGTGAAAGCCTTTATGGATTTGAAAATAGGTATATCACCAAAAAAGGTGAGATCAAATGGTTGTCCTGGACCTCAGTTCCCATAGAGGAAGAAGGAGTGATTTTTGCGGTTGCAAAAGACATTACGGAAAAGAAAAAAATGGATTTGGAGCGGGAAAACATTCTGGAAAGTATTTCTGATTGCTTTTATGCTTTAGATAATCAACTGAACTTTACCTATGTGAATAGCCCCGCTCAAAAATTATTAAGACGAAGCGCGGATGAATTAATTGGCAAGAATATTTTTGAAATCTATGGATTTCTTAAAGAGGGTTTGTTTTATGAGAATTTTCAAAAATCTCTTGAATTTAAACAACCAGTTCATTTTGAAATATATTTTGACCAATTCTCCAGTTGGTATGAAGAAAGCTTTTATCCTACTGATGATGGACTTTCTATCTTTTTTAGGTCTATTAATGATAGAAAACAAGTTGAACAAGAAATACAAGCAGCATTTGAAGAAAAGAATTCCATCCTTGAAAGTATTACAGATGGATTTTTGACATTAGACAGAGATTGGATAGTAACTTATTGGAACAAAGAGTCTGAACGAATGCTGCGTGTAAAACGGGAAGATATTGTTGGAAAGCATTTGTATGATGTTTTCCCGGAAGCTAAAACTGAGGCTTTCTTTAATGCCTATAGTAATGCTATGAATCAAGGGATAGCCCTTCATGATGAAGAGTTCTATGAGCCATTGAATCTGTTTTTAGAAGTAAACGCCTATCCATCTGAGAGAGGACTTTCTGTTTATTTTAAAAATATAACTGAAGCAAAAAGATTATTGGCATTAGAGCAATTGGAAAAAGATGTCCTAGAAATGAATGCATTGCCAGATACAACTTTGGAACAGACAATCGCTTTTTACTTATCAGAGATTGAAAAATTGCATCCTGAGATGACTTGTTCAGTTTTGCGGTTAGAAGATGGAAAACTATATAACTGGTCTGCTCCTAATTTACCTGAGGCATATATTTCCATAATTGAAGGATTGGAAATTGGCCCTGAAAAGGGGTCCTGTGGTACTGCAGCATTTTTAAAACAAAAAGTAGTTGTAACTGATATAGCTAATGATCAAAGATGGAAGCTATACTGGGATGTAGCCAAAGAGTTTGAATTCAAAGCTTGTTGGTCCTATCCAATATTGAATAGTCAAAGTCAGGTTCTAGGAACTTTTGCTATATACTATAATACAGTTAAGGAGCCAACAACTGATGAGGAGAAAACCATATTAAGGGCTGTAAATATTCTAAAAGTCATTATAGAGAATAAACAGTTTGAAAAAGAGATTCTAGAAATCAATGAACGCTATAACTTGGTTTCAAAGGCTACCAATGATATCATCTGGGATTGGAATATTAGGAATAGTGAAGTTTTCCGTACAGGTGACGGATTAAAAGTATTGGTTGATGAGACCATCTCTGAATTGTCCCCCAACCATAGTTCATGGATAGACAAAATACATCCTGAAGATGTTGATTTGGTTGTTAAGAAAATGAATCATTTTTTATATGAAACTGCTGAATTATACTGGTCAGATTCTTACCGGTTTTTAAAACATGATGGAAGCTATGCTTATCTTTTTGAAAAGGGCTATTTAACTAGGAATGACAAACTTGAGCCAATAAGAATGATTGGCGCAAGCAGAGATATCACCTTGCAAAAAGAAACTGAATTAATTCTTAAGAATTTGAATGAGAAGCTTGAAAAGCGTGCAGAACAACTAGTAAACTCAAATTTGGAGCTGGAAAGATTTGCCTATGTGGCTTCTCATGATTTGCAAGAACCATTGAGAATGGTAAGTAGTTTCTTACAACTCTTACAGAAAAAATATGAGACCCAATTGGATGAAACTGGTAACAAATACATTCATCTTGCGGTAGACGGAGCAGATAGGATGAAACGCTTAATAAATGACTTATTGCAATTTTCAAGAGTCAGCAGCTCTGCTATTGCCTTGCAACCAGTAGATACAAATGAAATAGTTGAGGAGTTGAAAAATTTATTTAAAAATAAATTATTTGAATCTGGGGGTGTAATACGTTCTTCTAATTTACCTGTAATCATGGCAGATAAAACACCAATTACCCAATTGCTTCAAAATTTAATTGGGAATGCTTTAAAGTATAGGAGTGAAGCCGCTCCAGAGATTTTGGTGGATTGTCAAGAGAATGCTGATGAGTTTATTTTTAGCATTAAGGATAATGGATTAGGTATTGATCCTAAATTTTTTGAAAAAATATTTGTCATATTCCAACGATTACACAATAAGAATGAATATAGTGGAACGGGAATTGGGTTGGCTATTTGCAAAAAAATAGTAGACAGATTTAATGGCAGAATTTGGGTGGCTTCGGAGCCTGGAAAGGGTAGTACATTTTATTTCAGTTTTCCAAAATAAATATATGAGAGAACCATACCAGATATTATTGGTGGAAGACAATGAAGGAGACATGATTCTGACAATGGAAGCTTTAGAAGGATTAAGTCATCAGCATTTAATTGCAAGGGTAAAAGATGGGGAACAAGCCATCCTTTATCTTAAAAAAGAAGGGTTGTTTCATGAAGCAAGCTTACCGGACCTAATTTTGTTAGATATTAATTTACCCAGATTAGACGGAAAAGAAGTATTGTCTTTTATCAAACAATCTGTTTTGTTCAAGAAAATTCCTGTAATTATTTTAAGTACTTCAAATAATGAAAGAGATATTGAGGAATGTTATTTACATGGGGCCAATTGCTATGTGGTCAAGCCTTCTGATTTGGATGGTTATGTAAAAGTTATTCATGCTATTGAATCTTTTTGGTTATGTATTGCCAATTTACCTGAAAATCATAAAAGATGATAGAGAAGGAAGCATTGGAAATATTGATAGTAGAAGATAATGAAGGAGATGCGCTACTCATTCAAGAATATATAAAAGATGTATTTCCAAGCTTCCAATTAAGTCATGCTTGGAATCTTGCAGAAGCGGAACACCAATTAAATAATTTTAAATTCAGCCTGATTTTTTTGGATGTTTCCCTTCCTGATAGTTCTGGTATGGAATCTATTATGAGGGTCATTGAATTGGCTATAGCAACACCTGTCATTGTATTAACAGGATATAGTGACCTAAGTTTTGCTGTTGAAAGTATGCAATTAGGTGTACAAGACTATTTGAATAAGGAAAACATTACTGCTATTTCTCTTCAAAAAAGTATTACTTATTGTATTGAAAGAAATAGAATTAAATTACAATTAATTGAATCAGATAAAAGGTTTCAATCTATTATTGAAAATAGCATTGATGGATTTGCGCTGATTAGCGCCCAAGGTCAAATACAAGAATTGAGCCCATATGGGAATTCTATTATTGGTTTTGACCCTTTAGAGAATGCTGGTTTGTTTCAAATGGATTTTCTACATCCTGATGATAGAAGAAAAGTTTTAGCTATTTTCTTTGAAGTTTTATCTAAGCCTGGTTCCATAAAATTACTGGAATTTAGATATAAAAAGCCAGATGGAGGTTATAGATGGATGGAATCTACTTTTTACAATCTTTTAGAAAACACTGCAGTAAAAGCCATTGTACTCAATTATAGAGATATAACACTTAGAAAAAAAGAAGAGGAAGAAAGACAGTTGTTGATTGAGCAATTAACCCAAACTAATGATTATTTAAAGCAGTTTGGTTTTATCATTTCTCACAACCTTCGTGCTCCCTTGACAAATCTATTAGCCATTTCAGATTTGATTAATCCAGATCAGATTCCCGATGAACAAACTTCTTCTT
>CAMFKK010000333.1 GCA_945957225.1 uncultured Sphingobacteriia bacterium
ACTTGGGTTCAAAAAGTAAATTGAAGACGGTATCACCATTTGTATGGGGTCTGTGCTCCACACCTTTTGGTACAATTAAGATTTCACCTTCGTTGACAGAAACGGTTGTGCCATCTCGGAAGTCCATGAGCAGGGTTCCTTTAAAGACCATGAATAACTCGTCTTCATGTTCATGGCTATGCCAAACAAAATCATCTTTGAGTTTACAGAGTTTTACATATTGTCCATTGAGTTCCCCAATGATATGTGGCGTCCAGAGGGAATCAAACAATGAGAATTTCCGTGCTATGTTGATGGATGTGGGTGTCATGGTTGAACTTATTAAATTGAAATCTTTATTTGTTTGATTTTTGTAAGAACTGTACAATCGCTTTAGCAAATTCTGGCGTAGACGATGCTGAATTATGATTGCCTGGTACAGCAACAAATTGTGCTTTAGGAATAAGCTGTTGCAAGTCCTCTCCTTTTCCATTGTCTGTATCTTCTATTCCACAAATCACCAAAACCGATTGTTTTAGTTTGGACAATTGCGCAGTAGAAGTGGATGGTTGTTCTTTTTGTTGACTAGCAAGCACTTTGGGATTCAGTCCTTTTCCTGCAATATATTTTCTAAAGGATTCGTATCCAGGAATGGTATCATGCATCAGGGCATTGAAAAAGCCAATTCTTCTTGGCCAGTTGGGATTGGTAAAATCGGCACCCATGCCACCAAGCACAGCTTTGCTACAATGTTTGTCCATCACCAACAAACTAGCCAAAATGATGGAGCCTCGGGAATAACCAATGGCTTTATAAGACTTGAATTGTAAATGTTGCATTAAACCCATCAAGTCTTTGGCTTCGGCATTGTTTGCATAGGCTTCTGGATCTTCCGGTTTGTCTGAGAGTCCATTGCCTCTAAGGTCTACCAATAATACTTGATAACCATTTGAGAGCAGACTATCATAGATGGGTTTCTTGATCCAATCATTTAAGGTATTGGTGAATCCATGTATCAGTAATATAGGTTCACCTTTTCCAGCCACTTGATAATGAATCTTGGTGTTGTCAAATGAGTTAAAGTAGTATGATGTTTGGGCATTGGGTAGATGGAAAAACAATAGACAGGCAAATAATAACAATGGTTGTAGGGATGTAATTTTCATTTGCTCTATATCTTACAATTATTTAAATTTAATCAAAACATTTATGAAATCCCTTTTTGACCCAAGCACAGAACAAGAAATCATTCAAAGAATTCAAACTTTGTCTATTGAAAATAAAGCGCTTTGGGGTAAAATGAATATCACCCAAATGCTGGAACACATGATTCTTTGTGAAGACATGTATCTTGGAACCAATCAGGTAAAAAGGGTGTTTATTGGAAAGATCCTAGGCGGTATATTCTTAAAGATGGTATTGAAAAATGACAAACCCTTTTCTCAAGGCACCCCTACCGCCAAAGAATTAATGCCTGTAAGTAATGCCGCTGATGTGGAAGAACAAAAATCTGTTTGGATCAGCAAGATTCAAGAAAACAGGATTCATCCCATAGAACAATTTATCCATCCTTTTTTTGGTTCTATGAACAAGCAACAGATTGGCTATTTAAACTATAAGCATATTGACCATCATCTAAGACAGTTTGGGGCTTAAACAACCATTCTAATTACTCATATTGTTTTTACCATGAAATACGGTTCCCAAAACTTTGATATCCTTGATTTTCATGGGATCAATCTTGAGTGGGTTCTCTGCTAGAATGGTAAAATCCGCCATTTTATCCGTTTTAATGGAGCCAATTTCATTTTCCAGATTCAGTGTTCTTGCCGCTGTAATGGTGATTCCTTTTAAAGCTGTATATGCATCTATTCGTTGATCCTGAGAAAAGGCACTGTTTTGTGAAGTAACCCTATTGATTGCTGTCCAAGCCAAGGTTAAAGGCTCAATTGGCGCCATAGCAAAATCTGAGTGAAAAGAAACTGGAACTGACCTACTGGTAAGCGATTTAATCCTCACCAGATTCTCTCCCCGCTCCTTACCCAATCCTTTCTCTGAATATTTATCAGCCAACGCCCATAAATAATAAGGATTTACAGAAGCTTCCATACCCAAGCTTTTTACTTGTGCTGCCTGACTATCTGAAAAATACCCCATATGGTGCAAGGTAAACCGATGGTCAGTTCTAGGGTTGTTTTTTTCATTTGCAGCAACGTATTCAATGATTTGTTGAATGCCTTGATCTCCATTGGCGTGTACATGAATTTTATATCCAGCATCCCAGTAAAATTTAATCTGCTGTTCCAACAAATTTAAAGGAGTCATCCATTCTCCTTGATGTCCATCGGTATAACCACCTTCCATACGCATCAATTGAGAGTAAATGGCCCCGTCAGAAAAGAGTTTGATCTGTTTGGGCAGGAAGGTAATATGGGTGGTGTTGTATTGTTGAGGCAAGGCTTCTGCAAACAGTTTTGCCTTTTCATTGCTTTTGCCATTCATGCCATAGAGTTGGGTGCCATTGGCTATCAGGTAAACGGCATAGGGTGGATTTTTATCCATTTCCTTTTTGAGCAAGCCATATTCCAAATTAAAATCAGAGCTAGGAAATCCAGGTTCCGCTACTGTTGTAATACCATTTTTCTGAATCAATTGGGTCATGAGTTCCAATCCTTTGGAATAACGGGTAGGTACAATAAACCATTTGGCAATTTTTGGAACCAAGCCCAACCAACCACCTTCAAAAAAATGCCCTTTTTTCCAGTCAACCTGTGGGTTTCCTTTAAAATCGGACTCCTTGATCTGCATCAACTCAATGGCTTTGTTGTTGAGAAAGACTTCATGAAAGGATCGGTGTAAAACGGCAATGGGTTTGTCTGATGAAATTTTATTCAGCTCTTCCCTACTAAGATCGCCATGCCATAATTGGTGATAACCCCATACCCAATAAACTTCTTCAGCTTTGGCATTCTTTTGAACAGATGCTGTCAAAGCCTTAATATATGCTTCATGACCATTGACGCCTTTTTTGGTTTCAGATGGCAAAACCCAGTCATAAGGGGCAATGATTTCATTGGGTAAAATAGATGCTGCTATGGAAGGGTGCACATGTGGTTCCACAAAACCGGGCATCATGGTTTTACCTTTTAAATCAACCATTTGGGTACTGTCGCTTTTCCATTTATCGGCTTCAGATGTAGTACCCACAAAAACAATTTTTCCGTTTTTTACGGCAACTGCTTCTGCATAATGGGCGCTATCCCCTTCCATGGTAATGATATCACCACCATAAAAAATAGCATTGGCAGTTGGGCCATTTTTGGGTGATGGTTGGCAACTGATCAGCAAGAGTAAACAAATGGTCAAACAATAATGGAAACGCATGGTGATTGGTTTTATAGAAGTTAATGGTTCCTATTGCTTTTGAAACACCGTTTTTCCTTCTTTTATAGCCGTTAGAATCTGAATGGTGTTCAGGTCTAAACTATTAATTTTTAAAGGGTTTTTATCCAGGATAACCAGATCGGCTAATTTGCCTGCTGTTAAAGTACCCTTTGATTTTTCTTCAAAATATTGGTAGGCTGCCCATTCGGTTAAGGTTTTCAATCCTTCATATGGCGTGATCCTTTGTTCTGGCCCCAATACTTTTCCTGATCTGGTTACACGATTAACGGTAGCATCTAACACCCGCATAGAATTGGGAAAGGTAACTGGTGCATCATGGTGAGAAGTCATCATAAGACCCGCATCAATCACATCCCTACTAGGTGAGATATAATCAGCCCTTGGATGACCTAAGACAGATTCCAAATGCCAATCACCCCAGTAATAGGTATGCATGGGAAATAAGGAAGGAAATACCTTTAATTTAAC
>CAMFKK010000334.1 GCA_945957225.1 uncultured Sphingobacteriia bacterium
ACTATGGTGAGGGCTATTATGGTGGGGTCTATATTGCCAATATGTATAGTCTTGCTTTTGTAAGTAAGCACCTGGAGTTTATTGTTACAGAAGCCCTCAAATCCATTCCTCAAAAAAGTTTGTATTACCAATGTATGAAAGACGTAATTGGTTGGTATCATCAATACCCCAATGATTGGAAAAGAACCTGGTTTGAAGTACAAAGAAAATGGACCCAAGACATAGCATGCCCCGATGGGGTCTTTCTACCCTTTGATATAAGCGCTAGGGTCAATTCAGCTTATGTAATCATTGGATTGTTATATGGCCGAGGCGATTTTGCAAAGACCGTTGAAATTGCTACCAGGTGTGGGCAGGACGCAGATTGTAACCCTTCCTCTGCTGCGGGCATTTTAGGAACCATGTTGGGCTATCAAGCTATTCCAGCCAATTGGCGTAAAAATTTAACGGCAATTGAGGATCGCAATTTTGTATATACAGAAATATCTTTGAACAAAATGTATGAGTTAGGTTTTCAACACGCTTCTCAAATGATTCGAGCGCATGGTGGTTCAGTTTTTGAAAACAAAGTAAGCCTCAGATACCAAGAGCCCAAGCCTGTTGCTTTTGAGGAATCTTTTTCTGGTCTACATCCTATAGAAAGGCGTTGGCTTGGCTGGAATGGGCATGTACTTAAGGGCAATTACTCATTTGAATTTGATGGCACAGGTTTTATCCTTTGTTCCAATATGAGCAATGAATGGGGGCAGACTTCCCATTATATTTTTGAAGTAGCCATAAGCATTGACGGTAAAAAGGAATTGGTTAAACTCCCTTATAATTTTAGCATCAGAAGGAATGAATTGTTTACAAAATTTGGTCTTGAAAATGGGCATCACCAAGTAACTATTCAGTGGTTGAACCCTGACCCAATTGGGAATATTCAGATCAAGGATATCCTCATTTATTCCAATGAAGCAAGGCCTTTTGTTGTAAAATAGTTGCTACAAGAACCATTTAATCACCAAGGCAAATAAGGCATAAATGCAGGTGGCAATAAAAATGCCTCTAGCGGTTTTGTCAATTTGTTTGTTGATATAGATGGTAAATACTACCGCATTGGCAATAAGTGAAATACTGATGATCCCAGACATCAATGATTTTTGTTGCAGCATTACCTGAAAGAATTCACTGAGTTTGAAAAGCCTGAATTGGATTAGGTAATAGGCAAACATGGCAAAGATGGGCGTGAGAAAACCCAATGCCAAACCCAGTTGTATATTGTCTTTTTTTAACATTAGATTTTCCAGGTTTTTTCTAGTTTCTTTTTCAATTCATAATGTGTTAGGTCAAACTGCACTGGCACTACACTCACATAATTGTGTTTGAGTGCCCAATCATCTGTGTCTTTGTTTTTGTCAAAGTTCATGAACTCTCCTGTTAGCCAATAATACCTTCTTCCGTGTGGGTCTTTACGCTCGTCAAATTTCTCTTCGTATTTGGCATATGCCTGTTTACAAACCTTGATGCCCTTAATCAATTTGGCATCTATAGCCGGCACATTCACGTTTAAGCAAAGGTGTTTTTCAAGGTTTTTATTCTTGAGTACAAACTCTACTACCTGTCTTGCATAAATTTTTGCTGCCGTAAAATCAGCTTCCAAACTATAATCTAACAGAGAGAATCCCACACTTGGAATGGCTTCAATGGATGCTTCCAATGCTGCAGACATGGTGCCGGAATAAATAACATTGATGCTATGATTAGCACCATGGTTGATACCACTAATACAGATATCTGGTTTGCGATGCAATACTTTGTCAACTGCCAGTTTTACGCAATCAACGGGAGTGCCACTACAGCTATAGGTTTCAACGCCTTCTATTCCATTAACTTTTGAAAGTCTTAATGGATGTCCAATGGTTATGGCATGTCCCATACCTGATTGAGGTTTATCAGGAGCTACTACTATTATTTTTCCCAAACCCAGGACAGCTTCGGTTAGAGCTTTGATACCAGGTGCGGAAACACCATCATCGTTGGTGATCAATATAACTGGGAGCTCTTTTTGTTTTGTTTTTGCCATGACTGCAAGATAAGATGTGATTCAAAGCCAAAAATCAAGTCTGCATTATCAGCATGTTTTTTTTGATTTATTAACAGACTACTATATGGACATAATTTTTTTTAAATAAAATGCAAATAAATTTGGCAAAACTAAAAAGTTTAGTATTTTGCAGCTAAATCAGTTAGTTATGTCAAACGCCGGAAAGAATTTACGCTACCTGCGCAAGTTGCGTGGCTGGACTCAGGAAGAATTTGCTAATAAGCTTAAAATCAAACGCTCTTTGGTTGGAGCTTATGAAGAAGAGCGTGCAGAACCAAGACTGGAAGTCATGGAAGCTATCAGCAGTATCTTTAAAATCAGCTTGGAAGAATTTCTATTCAAAGACCTATCTGTTACCCATAGTGGTGGAAACTATATGGAACGCCGAAGGATGATGAAGATGGAAGCGGAAATAGCTACTATTAGCTTTGTACCCGTAAAAGCAGCTGCCGGTTATTTGTCTGGCTACGCCGATCCTGAATTTTTGGATGAACTCAATACATTTACCCTGCCCATGTTAGCGCCAGGTCAGTACCGTGCTTTTGAAATCATTGGGGACTCAATGCTACCCACACCCAGTGGTAGCGTAATTGTGGGCGAGCGTTTGGATGATTTAGAAGACTTGAAGAATAGCAATACTTATGTGGTGCTTTCTAGAAATGAGGGAGTGGTTTATAAAAGAATCATGAAAAACAATCGCGCCAAGAATAAGCTCACACTAATCAGTGATAACCCACAATATGAGCCCTATAATGTAAGTGCAGAAGATGTATTGGAGGTTTGGAAAGCTGTATATATACTTCAAAAGGCCAATATGGGACCTAGATGGGATGTGGGTCAATTAGCAGGCATGGTGAATAACCTTCAAGAGCAGGTAACCACCTTAAAGAAAAAATTGAATTAGCCGTGATGGGTTTATTAATTAACAAGAGCAGCCAATAGGCTGTTTTTTGTTTTAAGCCATTTATCCATTTTAAGCAATAAGATTCCCTGCATTCTTTAGATTTGCGGCAAGCATGAAACATCTCTTCTCCTTTTTGATAGTCATTCTTTTGGTGTCAAACCTGTTTGCTCAAGAGAAATCGCTAACAGCACTTAAAATAAATAGTCCCATTAAAATTGATGGCATTCTAGATGAAGCCGTTTGGCAAAAAGCTGGCATTGCAGACAGTTTTATTGTGAACAGTCCCAATTTTGGTGCCTTGGCGGAACAAGCTTCAAAGGTCCGTATTTTATATAGTGATCAAGCCATTTATGTTGGGGCTTATTTATATGATGACCCCAAATTAATCCGGAAACAACTTACTGCTAGAGATAGAGAACAACGTCAGGATATTGATTATTTCAGTGTTTTTTTTGACACTTACAATGATAATCAGAACGGGTATCAGTTCTTGGTAACCGCCAGAAACGTGCAATCAGACGGCAGATTGGTGAGCAATATGGTGTCTCAATTTGGCTTGCCCTCAGATTATAGTTGGGATGCAGTATGGGAAAGTAAAGTGACCATTCAGAAAGATGGTTGGGTAGTTGAAATGAAAATTCCTTATTCGGCTTTGCGCTTTTCAAAAAATGAAGTACAGGATTGGGGTATCAATTTTCAACGATATACCAGAAGAAACAATGAATCTGTGTTTTGGAATAAAGTAGACCCCAATCAAAATGGATTTGTGAATCAGTTTGGGAGCCTGCAAGGTGTGGATCATATTATTCCACCATTGAGGCTTTCTTTTCTACCTTATTTAGCAGCTGGGGTTAGAAC
>CAMFKK010000335.1 GCA_945957225.1 uncultured Sphingobacteriia bacterium
ATCCACTTGCTAATCCGTTATCTATGAAGTCCGTAAAATAAACATCCATTTTCATGGATGTTTATTTGTTTTAGGCCTTTAACATCCTTTTTTAGCCTTCATGCTTTCCAGCCTTTATCTTTGTCAGGCAACGGTATGAAGAAAATAGACTGGTACATACTCAAAAAATTCCTCACCACATTCTTCTTTGCCATATTCCTGTTCACTGTCATTGCAGTGGTAGTGGATGTGAGCGAGAAGACGGATGATTTTGTCAAATCCCAATTGGGCTTTGTCAATATCATTACCCAATACTATTATGGATTCATCCCACATATCATCGCCCTGCTATTTCCTTTATTTGTATTTATAGCAGTAATCTTTTTTACTTCTAAAATGGCTGGTAAAAGTGAGATCATCGCCATTTTGGCTAGTGGTACCAGTTATGCCAGGTGGCTCAGGCCCTATTGGATAGGCGGAACTCTATTGGCGGTTTTACTATGGTTTTCCAATCAATATGTGGTTCCTAAGGCTAATCAGATTAGGGGAAGTTTTGAAGCAAAATATATTGATGGGAATAGTTCCTACAATGCACTCTTGCTCAAAAACAACAATATTTATAGACGGATTGACAGTTTTACCTATGCGGGTATTTATGGTTATGATACCTTGGTTAAAAGGGGCGGCCCTTTTTTTATGTACAAAATCAAGAATAACCTAGTTGTTGAAAACCTGCGGGCCGATGAAATTTATTGGGATACCATCAAAAAATGGAAACTCATGGGTGTAGTGTCTAGAAAATTAGAGGGCATGAAAGAAACCCTGAAAATGGACACCAATCAACACGTGAATTTCAACTTTTTGCCCAATGACCTCAGTAGGGATAAGTATACCAAGGATAAATTAACCACCCCTGAATTAGAAAGATTTATCAAATTAGAAGAGTTGAGGGGGTCTGAAGGAATCAATGACCTGAAAATTGAACGATATAGACGAGATGCTACTTGCATCACGGTCTTATTGCTCACATTGATTGGGGCCATTGTGGCAGGTAAAAAAGTGCGAGGGGGGAGTGGGGTCCACTTGGCAGTAGGATTTGTGATTGCCGCCCTATTCATTGTGATTAACCAATTTTCTACCATTTTCTCAACTAAGGGGAATCTGCATCCCATGATTGCAGCCTGGATTCCCAATACCATTTTTCTGATTGTGATGATTTATCTCTATAGAAAGGCACCCAAATAGGGGCTCAAATTTTAGTGCAACAGAACCAATGGGCTAAATCATTTGTTATGGTATATAAGTTATCTTACCTTTAAAGGCCGAAAAAATCGGCGATTTTTAATGAAAAATGGCCATTGGCCTGATTAAATAAACAAAGTCCTCATGGAAATCATCAAAGAGCGGTTTAGGTTGAAGGCGGAAGAGTCTAACAAAGAAATCAAAGAACTGTTAAAAGAAAACGGAAACAGGAAAATTGGAGAAGTAACACTGGCTCAAGCTTACCAAGGTATGCGCGGCATTACTGGACTAGTTACTGAAACCAGTTTATTGGATTCAGAAGAAGGAATTCGTTTTCGCGGATATACCATTCCTGAACTGCAACAAAAATTGCCCAAAGCTCCAAATGGTGATGAGCCACTTCCTGAAGGTTTGTTTTATTTGATGTTGGTAGGAGAATTACCTACTCAAGAGGAAGCTGAACATATAACAAGCGTTTGGCAACGCAGGAGTCATGTGCCCAATTATGTGTTTGCAACCATTGATGCATTGCCTTTGAGTACACACCCTATGACCATGTTTGTTACTGGGGTAATGGCACTTCAAACAGAAAGCAACTTCTCTAAGGAGTATGCCAAGGGCATGAACAAGAAGGACTACTGGAGTTTTGTCTACGACGATGCCATGGACCTGATTGCTCGCCTGCCAAGAATTGCAGCGTATATCTATCGCAGAAAATACAAGAACAACGAACATATTCAACCCAATGGTCTGTTAGACTGGGCTGGAAACCTAGCTCATATGATGGGTTATGAAAATGAGAGCTTCAAAGAATTGATGCGCTTATACATGACCATTCACGCAGACCATGAAGGTGGAAACGTCTCTGCTCACACTACTCACTTGGTGGGATCTGCCTTAAGTGATCCTTACTTGAGTTATGCAGCAGGTATGAATGGTCTAGCAGGTCCTTTACACGGATTGGCTAACCAAGAAGTGATCAAGTGGATATTTGAAATGCAGGAATCTCTTGGCACCCAAGAACCAAGTAAGGACCAAATTGCAGCATACGTACAGCAAACCCTTTCTTCTGGTAAAGTAGTACCTGGTTATGGACACGCAGTATTGCGCAAAACAGACCCTCGCTTTACAGCACAAATGGCTTTTGGTAAAAAGCATATGCCCAATGATCCCTTGGTCAATACAGTTTGGAATATTTATGAAACCGTACCACCTATTTTGCAATCGCTTGGCAAGGTGAAAAACCCTTGGCCCAATGTAGATGCTCATAGTGGTGCATTATTGGTACACTATGGTTTGGTAGAATATGAATTCTATACTGTTCTATTTGCAGTAAGTCGTGCTTTAGGGGTATTAGCCAGCCTTTGCTGGGATAGGGCCCTAGGTCTGCCACTGGAAAGACCAAAATCTGTTACCACCGAATCAGTAAAGCGCTGGTTGGTAGGCAAGGAAGAAATTTGGGAATAATCCTCTTCTAATATTTGTAAATCCGTCAAAGCAATTTGGCGGATTTTTTTTGCCTATGGCGATGCTTAAAACAAAAAAGGCCCACATTACTGTGAACCTTTAAAGCTGTGGAGAGTATCGGGGTCGAACCGACGACCTCTTGCATGCCATGCAAGCGCTCTAGCCAACTGAGCTAACCCCCCGCGGGTTGCAAATGTAAGCGTTGATTTGATACTGTAAAAAAATTATTAAATCCTCCTGAATAATTTTTAGCCTCAAAAATGGCCAAAAAGGGTTTTTGAGTTTGTAAAGGGTCGTTTTAGGTTTGTGAATGGGAATTTTACTCAGAATAAATAAAATATAATTGCAATATTAAAAGAAGGGATTTATTTAAAGACTGATATGGGATTTTTTGATTTGTTTAAAAGAAAGCCAAAAAAGGAGATAATCCAAAAAGAGCCAATAATGGCTAAGCTGATGTTTAATCATCATGAAACTTTTGACTTAGCCATCTTGGTAGAACATTTAAAGACTCAGTGGAACGCTTCAATAACAAATATTAGTGGCGGAAACGGGAAAGCTAGTTTCCAATTAAATGGTGAAACTGTAATACTTACTACAAATACCAAGCAAATTTCTTTTTTAGAAATGAATTCCAATGTCAGTATCGCTTATAACTGGGTTACTGCTGAGAAAGATCTGAAAAATCATAATGTACACGTTGAAGTAACAGTAGTGCCCAGTTTAGCATCTGAAATTGCAAGAGCTCAAATTCATAATATAGTATTGGCCTCTATATTAACTACCACTAATTGTATTGGCATTTATCATTTGAGCCAGCAATTGCTTATTCCATCAAAGGCTTTTTTGGATATAGCACAAAAATTAAAGAATCAAGATTTACCACAATGGGATTAAAAGCGGTATAGCATTATCCAAGGTAAATTTTAAAAATAGTGCCTGGGCCAACTTGGCTTTCCACTTCTATTTTTCCATGCATGGCTTCAACCTGGTTTCTGGTCATAAATAAACCAATTCCTTTGGCGTCTTTATTTCCATGAAAAGTCTTATACATACCAAATAACTTGTCGCCATTTTTATCCAAGTCAATTCCTAAGCCATTGTCCTTACATACCAACACTGGTTTATCTTGTTCCCAATAGGCA
>CAMFKK010000336.1 GCA_945957225.1 uncultured Sphingobacteriia bacterium
ATTAGATAGAGTTTCTTCTACAATTCTGGAAGCTTTTAAGTCGTCAACTTTATGGTTTGTTTTGACAATAATCTGCCATGGGTCATTTAATGGACGGTCAATTTGGCTAAGAATAAATACTTCGCATGCCACCTTCATTTCAATCCATATTTTGGCTGCAATTTCCCAAGCGGCAGCAGAGTAAATTTTTCCTGCATGGTAGGATGGGTTTTTCCCGTTTATCCCCTCTATACTGTACGGACGGCAAGCAGAAATCACCCCTCCAATACGATTGCCCCGAGCAACTGCTCCCTCATCACCCGATTCTATACAAGAGCCTGTGTATCTTAAATAGACAATGTCTTCAGTGGGTGAATCTGATGGATTTATAAAAATTGATACTTCAAATTGTTTGTAGGAAGAAGAAATATTTAATATAGAGTCTTTAAGCAAACCGATATTTTCCTGATATTCTAATACTGATTTTACTTCAGTACTTATTTGGGGAATTGCCAAAGTGATTTCAACATGTTCTTCAATTCTA
Organism: uncultured Sphingobacteriia bacterium; assembly: GCA_945957225.1. Taxonomy (GTDB): domain Bacteria; phylum Bacteroidota; class Bacteroidia; order Chitinophagales; family Chitinophagaceae; genus Sediminibacterium. The sequence continues at coordinate 524 of CAMFKK010000336.1, forward strand.
TATCCCATAATTTTTATGTCAGTCCCAACCCAGGGATACTTATTTTGAAATTGAGGGGAAGTAAGGGTTTTCTCAATTTCTAATATTAGATTTTCAAGGGCGGTAAATGGTGCAAATCCGAAGCCTAGTGCAGTGTCATTTGCTACAGGTCTTTTAAATTCAGGCAAATCGTTTGCTGTTCTGGGGCTGAAACGATAATTTATTGATGAATTTCCTGAATTATCTATTAGCCCTCTGGTACTATTAGAAGTTGTTTCAAAAATCACCTTGCAGTCTCTTGAAAACTTAAAATTCCGCAACTCTTGTTCTAAAAATAATTCACATTCGGTATAAATCAAATCTCGATAATTAATTTTTTCGCTTCCAAAAGACTGTGTCACTCTACCGTTAAGTACAAGGCGGATTGGGGAAATAAAATTTCCTTTTCCAAAGGAAACATTGCACCTGCCCCCCATTAATAGAAGTTTATCAAATTGGTGTCTTAATATTAAGCCTTGCTCTTGTTTAGTTTGCTTGCTGTAAGCAATTGATAACTTTTCAGCTAAACGGTCAGCCAGTGTATCAGGATGCCCTTTCCCTTTTCTTTCAACTATTTCAAACGGTAATAAAGAAGGGTCAGCCGTATTTGTAAAGAAATCAATTTTCATAATCAGCCCTATTTAGTAGTTTATATCGTTCAGGTTCTGTAAACTCTTCAGTTAAACTTAATTGATGAATATTTAGTGAACTGTTTTTAAATTCAGAATCATTAATAAATTCTAATTTTTTATTACGGTCTTTAGAATAGATACCTCTTGTCACTTTCATTCGCTTTTTCTCAGTGGCATCAGGTTCGTAATCTATAGCACATTTAAGTATATTGAAGAGAATATCAGGCAAATTTATATAATCAAGAAAATAGCTTTTTTCAGTTTGATTTGAATTTGCCACCCTACAAAAATAGCCAAGAAGTCTTGCTACAAACTCGTCTCTGCCACATTCTATTACATAGGGAGTTTTTAAAGACAGAATTTTAGAATAGAATTCTGCATAGGTTTTCTGCGACCTTAGCCAACCTGGCGGCTTTTGCAATGTTGAAGCTAGAACTTCGCTCCCTTTTCTATGTAAAAATATCCAAGGGGTATGTGGAAATAGCTTGGTTATATCTTTTAAAAAAATTGTATTCCAACTTCTAAATTTTATAGCGGTGTTCTTCGATTCATCAGGAGCACAATAATTAATGCAATTTATAGAAGAAATTAGTAACCTGGAAATTACTATTTCAGGCAAACCCGATTTAGGGTCAAGAATTTTATTGATTATCGGCGGTTCTGAAATAACTAAAAATTTGTTACTATTACTTAATATCTGCGTAATAAGTGTACTTCCACACCTCGAAACATGAAAAATAAAAAGTAGTTTGTTTTGCGGTACTAAAGCTGAATATTCATTTATAAATTTTTCAATTGGCCAAGTTTCTATAATATATTTTGTATTGGTATAATCTAGGGACTTTACAAGTTTGTTGTTTTCTTCTTCGGATTCCCTTTTTAGTGAAATGTTATATAATTCCTCTAATGAATCTAGGAAAAATGGTTCGGAATAATATCTTCTGCTTGTTTTTAAAATTACAACAAAAAATTGCCCGTCTTGATATTGCAAATCAATTGGCATATTTACTTCCTGATTCCCTTCCATTGTTTTCATAAAAGCTGCTTTAAGAGATTGTTCCAGTCTAATACCACTCTTACTTTTTTAATACTATCTTGATATTTTAACATTTCCTCAGATTGCCCACCTAATAAAAATAAATTTTTAACATGAGGATATAGAATTCCCAGAACTTCAAGTCTGTCATCTACAAAATAATTTATCTCATTTTCGATACATGTAGATAACTTATCTCTTCCATCTTTGCTTCTTATTATTTTATTTACTTCAATACCTGTTGTGCTGAAAAAATAATGTGATTCTAACCAAGAAATAATTTTCGTATCGGCAATATCGGTGGCATTGTAAATCACAAAAACATTATCTCGAAATCTGTTTTGATTCAATTGTGCCAAAGAAAACAATGAATCTTTTACTGCTGGAATTAAATTATAGTCTCCTGAAAAAAAATACTCGGTTGTCGTTCCGAATACAATATGGTCTATTATAACATTTCCCAAGTCTATTCCAATCTTGTCCATCTAAATAGTGTTAATTTGGAAAATAATAAATTCTAATAACAACTTCGTACAGTTATCCTCTGATTCCTCCGTAGTATCAATAAGAATGTCATAAATTTGAGGTATGTCATAAGTATCTTCAATTCCTGTTAAACTATATAGTTTATTTGGGTGACTACTTGGTAACAATGCTCTTTTGTACAATCCTTTGGGGTCTCTCAGAATTAGAGTTTTAATTTCGCAATTAACCCAGACGGTTTTTACATAGCTGCCATATTCTCTAATTTCTTTTCTACTTGATTCATATGGATTAATAGCTGCCATCAATGTTATTATTCCGTTTTTGGTCAAAATATTCGATACAATTCCTAATCTTCTGATATTTTCTTGTCTGTCCTTCTTGGAAAAAGAAAGGTCTTTGCATAGATGGTTTCTAAATTCATCTCCGTCAATTACTTCGGCTTTATACCCCATTGCAAGTAATTTTTCTTTAACTGAATATGCCAATGTGGTTTTCCCAACACCCGAAAGTCCTGTAAATTGTATCAGTAGCATTTTATTTAAAATCAGTTATGAATCAATTTTTTATTGGCTTCAGAAAAGACAATTTGATATAATTTTCAGTTTCTTCACCAGTTGCATTTACTTCGAGTCTCAACATTCCAAAATATCCCTGTTTCGAAATCACTTAAAATAAAATCAAAAATTTTATTGGCTGATTCTTTTGGGGACAGGCGGCCATGCATATTTCTTTTTGTAAGTGTTGTTCTAACCCATCCCGGATGTATCGCAGCAATTGTTTGCTTTCCGACGAGTCTATTAGTCAATATTTTTGTGTACATATTTAAAGCGGTCTTTGACATTCTATATGCAACAGAGTCAGTCAATTCGCAAAGCTCAATAGACCCCATTTTTGAGGAAATATTTATTATTTTACCTTCACTTTTCATATGGTTGAGCATTACCTCTGTAAAAAAAATTGTTCCTGTTACATTAACGTCAAATGTTTGCTTAAATGATATTTCTTCGGGTAAGGCAAAATCCAAATCGGGGCCAACTGCAGCATTGTTGATTAAAATATCTATTGCAGAATCTTTGGCATGAAACTCCTTTTCAAACTTTTTTATACTGTCGAAATTAGATAGGTCTAAAG
>CAMFKK010000337.1 GCA_945957225.1 uncultured Sphingobacteriia bacterium
TTGGCTTGAGCGCCACTATGGGGTTGCACATTGGCGTATTCAATATTAAAAATGGCTTTTAAACGGTCAATAGCCAATTGTTCTGTCTGGTCTACAATTTCACATCCACCATAATAACGTCTTCCGGGGTATCCTTCCGCGTATTTATTGGTCATCACGCAACCAGAGGCCTGCATCACCTGTAAACTGGTGAAGTTTTCGGACGCAATTAGTTCAATTCCACGTCTTTGACGCGCCAATTCCTGGTTGATGATGTTGAAAACCTGGGTATCTCTTTGCATGATTGCTTGATTTTGGCGCAAAAATAAATCTAAAACCTACTAAAAGGGCAATTCTTGGGCCTAGTTTTGGTCAGAATATCCACAAAACTTGGCTTCTGGCCAGATTTTTATAATTTCGCAACCTTGATGGATGTGTAAGTAATACATGAAACATGTATGCAGACCCCCTTTGTAGATGATCCATCATAAACCTACCAAGTATGAAAGCGATTATTCCGGTTGCAGGCGCGGGTACCAAATTGCGTCCCCACACATATACCCAACCCAAGGCATTGATTCCCATTGCTGGTAAAACCATTCTTAGTTTTATAGTAGACCAACTGCATGAAGCAGGGATCAACGAATTCATTTTCATTGTGGGCTATTTGGGAGAAAAGATCCAGGATTATGTGTCTCAGACTTATCCGCATTTGACTACCCATTTTGTACACCAGAATGAACGACAAGGAACTGGACATGCTATTGAATTAACAAAAGCCATTGTGGGTTCTGATGAAGTATTTGTTGTGCTGGGCGATACGGTTTGTGAATACGATGTAAAAGAAGTCTTGGAAAGTCCCCATAGTATGTTGGGGATTAAGAAAGTAGAAGACCCAAGAAATTTTGGGGTTGCTTCAATTGGTGAAGACGGGTTTATAGAACAATTGGTAGAAAAACCTGCTATTCCCAAAAGTAATATGGCTTTGGTTGGATTGTATAAAATCAAAGAGACCGAATTCTTATACCAGTGTTTACAGCACTTATTTGTTTCTAACACCAATGTCAACGGAGAATATAGTTTAACCGATGCCTTGGAATGTATGGTAAAACGAGGTGCCAAGTTTCAATCTTTTAAAGTAAAGAGTTGGTTTGACTGTGGCAAAAAAGATACTTTATTAGAAAGTAATGCTACACTGCTAAAAAAATCTGGAGGTAATACCAGTACCCAACACAATTATCCCAATACCATTATTATACCCCCTGTGAGTATTGCCCCTGGTTGCGATATCTCCAATGCCATTATTGGACCGCATGTAGCTATTGGAGCTAATACTTCTATCAAGCATTCAATTGTTAGAGAAAGTATTATTGGCTCCTATACCAATCTCTATGAAGTGGTACTTGACAACTCTTTAATTGGAAGCGATGCCTCTGTTAAAGGATTGAGTAGAAGTCTCAATATTGGAGACAATACAGAGATTGACTTTGGATGATTTTTCAAAATCTAGTTCCCTGAATTAAGCGCTTATTTGTGTAGATAAAAACTATTGGCCTGTGCCGAACAAGTAACCACCAATTCATTGATACATACATGCTGTGGTAATGTAGCGGCATAATAACTTATGTCTGCAATATCTGCTGCTTGTAAAGCTTTGTAACCATCATAAACCGTTGCTGCTTTTGCTTGATCACCTTTAAAACGGACCAAAGAGAATTCAGTTTCTGCAGCACCAGGATGAATTACAGTGACTTTGATTTGATAAGGCAATAAATCAATACGCATAGATTTACTCAAAGCTGCTACAGCGTGTTTGCTTGCGCAATAGGCATTTCCATCTTTATAGACTTCTACACCAGCAGTGGAACCAATATTAATGATATGTCCAGACCTGCGTTGTTTCATGAGTGGTAGCAAGGCCTTGGTTACATACATGATGCCTTTAACATTGGTATCAATCATGGTTTCCCAATCATCTAAATTAGCTTGGTCAAAAGGATCCCTACCCAATGCCAATCCTGCATTGTTGACCAACAAGTCTATAGATTGCCATTCTGTAGGAAGGTTTTCAAGTGTAGCAAAAACTGCAGCTCTATCCTGAACATCAAAAACTAATGGAAGTACAGCTACCTGGTATTTGTCTTTTAAATCAGAAGCCAATGCTTCTATCTTTTCTTTTCTCCTTCCAGTAATAATACAATTCCATTTTTCTGCGGCAAATTTTTCAGCAATGGCTTTTCCAAATCCGGAACTGGCACCAGTAACTAGTATGTTTTTTGACATTTTATGTAAGTTATAACAGGAAAGATACAATCTTGTTCATGGATTACAAGAGCCCTTATCTAATCAAGACAACGGTTCCTTTTCTAATAATTTTCTGACCATTAAAATCAGTACCCTCAGCTAAGAAAACATAAGCACCGGAAGCCTGTGCTTTTCCTTGAAAAATACCATCCCAGCCCTTTCCAATTTCAGTAGTTAAAAATACTTGTTGTCCCCATCTATTATAAACACTGAAATAATAATTCTTGGTAATGCCTACCACCAATGGTCTTAGTTGGTCATTTTTCCCATCGGCATTTGGTGTAAATCCTGTTGGGACAAAAATGTCAGCTCCATTTTTAAAAATGGTTATTAGTAAATTATCTACAGCCCTACAACCCATACTGTCAACTGCTGTTACGGTATAACGAATATTGTCTCTATTACTTCCAATGGTAGCAATGGGATTGGCTATATTGGTTTTGTCTAATCCCTCAGAAGGCGACCATAAATAAGTTGCCAACCTCTCATCAGAAAGTAGGGCATTTAGTTGAACAGGTTGATTGGCTGCAACACTAGTATCGTTGCCTGCATTTACGCTAAGTGGTGCTGTAACCTTAATGCGAACGGTGTCAGTTAAAAGATTGGGGCAGCCAGCATTGGTAATACTAATCACATATTGTATGCTCTTGCTAGGAGCTGCTTTTGCATTTATGAAAAAGGGGCTGCCATTCACAATTCCATTACCTCCATTAAATAAGGCTGTAGGATTTGACCAAGTATAACTAGTGCCAGTTTGAATATTGGCATTAATCAATGCCGATGTACCAAAACAAATGCTAGTGTCTTTTGGGAAAATCTGTGCCTTTGGAAAAGGGGTATTAAAAATGCCCACATTGGCAATGGTACTGGTATCTGACGGGCAACCAGTTTTTGAAACAATGGCTCTGAAATAAGCCCTACCTGTAAGACCTGTCACAGATTGTAGGGTGTCTTGATTAGTTGGAAATTGATTCAACCAACTAATTCTGTCTACAGATCTTTGCCAATTAAGTACCGTTCCTGATGAGCCCCTAAGCTTTAGAACATTGTCAATATTTTGGTCCAAACAAATATCCAGATTGGCCGGAAGAATTTGTCCAGCTACTGATTTGTAATTGATGGTAACAGTTGCTGCAGCACTGCTATCAATATTGCAAGCTGGTCCATTTTGCACTAGGGCTTTATAATAGGTTGTGGTTAGAACATCTTTGACAAAAATGGCATTCCCATTCTCCGTAATGGGTTGCCAATTTATGCCATCCGTGCTAGAAATCCAGTTTCTAATATTTCCCAAATTACCAGTTAATTGTAAGGGAAATTGTTGGTTGGGAATTAAACCAAAGCAAACCGCTGTATCCCCAATGGCTGTACCAGCAATGGTAGGAGGAGAAACCTGTACATTTACACTGGTCACTAAGTCTGCACAATTATTGGTGGCTCTTGCCGTAATACTACCAGGATTTGCATTGGGTTTAACAATGATTATATTGCCAGAGTCAGTAATCATTTGCCATCCGGATGGAATGGTCCAGGAAT
>CAMFKK010000338.1 GCA_945957225.1 uncultured Sphingobacteriia bacterium
ATTCTGTTCTAAGCCCAGGGAATGGCCATGATCGTGACTATGATGATGGTCAGTGGGTCCGCATCCGCAAGTTGCACACATGGTTAATTAATTTAAGTTGATTCAGGTAATACCAAAGATTTTACTTTCAATTCTTTTCCGCTGATGATGGAAAGTAGGTGTCCATTGCAATTTGGGCAACTATCAAACAGCTGTTGCATGGAAAATGCTGTGTCACAATCCACACAAATCGCTTTTCCGCTTGGTCTGTTTAAATGTCTTACGGCATGTTCTAGCATTGTATTTCGGATACCCTGTTTCCAAGCAAATTCAAAGGAGTCCATTTCTATGCCGGAAAGACAACCAATTTCTAGTTCTATTTCCTCAATAGTATTAGCCCCATTTGACAAAGCCTGTTTGGTGGCAAGGTCTACTATGCCCATTACAATGGATAATTCGTGCATGATTAGTTATGATGCTTTTCTATTATTTCTTTCATGAACTATCAATACAATGGCTGCAGCCATTACTCCAAATGAAATCAATGCATGTTGTGGTTCACTAAAATAATGGATAATGGTATACCCATCTGTTCCACCGTGTCCGGGATGAGCAAATGCTACAAAAGGTAGAATGGATGCTAGAAGACTTGAGATTTTCTTCATATGGGATGCTTTTAAGTTGATTAAAAGTATTCAATCCACCTGCCCAAAAACATGATTAAAATCATAAAGAGTAATGATAACTATCATAAGGAAAGGCTTGGGACAAATATAATTTGTGGATGCCTATTTAAATTTAAACCAACCTTTATGTCTAACGAGCTTGTCCCAATAAAACAGCCAACCTATTATGAGGAAGTGGAACGCAAAGGCTATAGCCGTCGTGATTTTCTGCAATTTGTAAGTATGATGACAGCCTTTATTGGTCTGGAAAACTCCGCCATCGGCCAAGTAGCCCAAGCGCTGGAGACCAAACCAAGGGTACCTGTAATCTGGCTGCATTTTCAAGAATGTACCTGTTGTAGTGAAAGTTTTATTAGATCGTCACACCCCATTGTTGCTGACATCTTGCTTGACAAGATATCCCTCGATTATACAGAAACATTAATGGCTGCTTCAGGATTCCAGGCAGAAGAAGCCATGCAACATACCATGAAGAAATATAAGGGCGATTATATTCTTTGTGTAGAAGGTAGTGTGCCCATGGGGGCAGATGGCGTTTATTGCATGATTGGTGGTAAAACCTCTTTGCAAATTTTAGAAGAAGCTGCCGAAGGAGCCAAAGCCATTATTGCTTGGGGTAGTTGTGCAAGCAACGGTTGTGTTCAAGCAGCCAAACCCAATCCAACAAAAGCAACACCCATTCACAAATTGGTAAAGGGCAAACCTGTGATTAAAGTACCTGGTTGCCCACCCATTGGAGAGGTAATGGCCGGAGTCATTGTTCACTTAGTAACATTTGATCGCATTCCTGAACTGGATGGATTAGGCCGTCCTAAGGCTTTCTACAGCAAACGGGTGCATGATACCTGTTATCGCAGACCATTCTACGATGCTGGTTTGTACGTTGAAAGTTTTGACGATGCCAATGCCCGAAAAGGCTATTGCTTGTATAAAGTAGGTTGTAAAGGACCTTCTACTTATAATGCTTGTGGGGTGATGAAATGGAATAATGGAACCAGTTTTCCTATTCAATCTGGACATGGTTGTATTGGTTGTAGTGAGGAGAATTATTGGGATAATGGCAGATTATATGATCGTGCTTCTTCATTTGCTGGATTTGGTATTGAAGCCAATGCAGACACATTTGGTAAAGTAGCGCTTGGCCTTACCGGTGTTGCATTAGCTGGCCACGCAGTGATGACCAATATCAAAAAGAAAAAGTTGATTCGTAATCTGGAAGATGAAGGCAAACAAAGCGAACACGAACTTAAATCTTAAATACTAATATTTCAAACTACCATATGAGTAAGAGAATTGTGGTTGACCCCATTACCCGTATTGAGGGGCACTTGCGCATTGAAGCAGATATAGAAAACGGACAAATCAAAGATGCCTTTAGTAGCGGTACCATGGTGCGTCTATTAGAAGAAATACTACAAGGCCGAGATCCAAGAGATGCTTGGGCTTTTGTTGGGCGTGTATGTGGCGTATGTACTTCAACACACTCACTAGCATCGGTTAGGTGTGTAGAAGACGCTTTAGGAATTACGGTGCCACCCAATGCAGAATTGGTTCGTAATATCATGTTCTGTGCTTTATACATGCATGACCACGTGGTGCATTTTTACCATTTGCACGCCATGGACTGGGTAGACGTGGTAAATGCCCTTCAAGCAGATCCTAAGAAAACTTCTGAACTGGCTCAATCCATTTCAAAATGGCCTAAAAGTTCTCCTGGATACTTTAGTGACATTCAAACAAGGATTAAGAAATTTGTAGCCAGTGGTCAGTTGGGCATTTTTGCCAATGGTTATTGGGGGCACCCAGCTTATAAGTTACCAGCAGAAGTTAACCTAATTGGTTTAGCTCACTATTTAGAAGCCCTTGAATGGCAAAAAGAAATTGTAAAAGTGCACGCCATTTTTGGTGGTAAGAATCCACACCCTAATTATTTGGTAGGTGGTATGGCATGTTCCATTGGTTTGGACGATGTTAGTGGCATTAATGCAGAAAGATTGGCCTATGTAGAGCAGTTATTAAAACAAGGTCAAGAGTTTATAGAGCAGGTCTATATTCCTGATTTAATGGCCATTGCATCTTTCTACAAAGACTGGGGGGGAATTGGTGGAGGTATTGGAAATTATATGAGTTATGGTGACTTGCCAATCAATGGATACAAAGACACTGCTTCTTATAAATTCCCAGCAGGGGCTATTTTGAATAAAGACATCAGCAAACTACATGAGGTTGATTTGCGTAAAGATGATGAGGTGCAAGAGTTTATTACCAACTCTTGGTATGAATACAAAGATGGAAATGCAAAAGGTTTGCATCCTTGGAAAGGTGAAAGCAAGGTAAAATATACTGGTCCAAAACCACCATTTGTCAACCTGAATACCAAAGAGAAGTACAGTTATTTGAAAACGCCTAGGTGGAAGGGGAATGCCATGGAAGTAGGTCCTTTGGCTCGTGTATTGGTTGGTTATGCCAGTGGTAAACCTGAATATAAAGAAGTGGTTGATAAGGCATTGAAGGATTTGAATATTCCTGTTACAGCTTTATTCTCCACACTAGGCAGGACTGCCGCACGTGGTTTGGAATCTGTATTGGTGGCACAATGGGGATTGGAATTTTTTAATAAGCTCATCAGTAATATTAAGAATGGTGATACCAGAATGGCAGATAGCACCAAGTTTGATCCAGCAACCTGGGAGAAACACGCAGTTGGGGTTGGTCATGCAGAAGCTCCAAGGGGTGCATTGGCACACTGGATCAATATTGACCAAGCCAAGATTGCCAATTATCAATTGGTTGTTCCAACAACTTGGAATGCTTCTCCAAGAGATGGTAAAGGACAATTGTCCGCTTACGAATCTTCTTTGGTAGGTACACCGGTTGCAAATGAACAACAGCCATTAGAAATTCTCAGAACAATACACAGTTTTGACCCTTGTATGGCTTGTAGTGTGCATTTGTATGATGAGGAAGGCAATACTATTAGTAGGGTAAGTGTATTGGGTGATTAGAACCAGCGGAATTTCAACACTAAACTTTTAAAAATCATGGGATGAAAACAAAATATCTGCATGTTCACAGGCTTCGTAGGGTATATGTTTGGGAGCTGCCAGTGCGTTATTATCATTGGTTAAACGCATTGGCCATTATAGCACCT
>CAMFKK010000339.1 GCA_945957225.1 uncultured Sphingobacteriia bacterium
ATCATATACTTCACCTTGAGTTCTAGTGGCAAAGGATACGGCTTTTGCTTGATCATTTAGTACAAAGTCAATAGACAATACATCGGTTGCATTGGTAATGCTTGGAATATCTGTTGGAGTTGTAGTCAAGGCTTTGTAATTGGTTCCCTTGATTTGCTTGGGCAACAATTCACTTAAAGTAAGACTGGTTCCAACACCTTGAATTTGCTGTTGTATAATCCTGTTTTCAACAGCAGGCATTTTGCTATAATTCACAGGTCCTTGTTGGCTATTCACTGCCTTATTAAAGATTCTTCTGCCTACTGCATCACCCAAACTCTTACTTTCTAATCCACCACCGCATCCACAAGGAACCGCAGTGCTAAATCCAAAATCATAACTATGATTATTGGCGCCTTCTACACCTGTAGTTAAGGTAGTTTCTGCATTAACCCCGTTTATAATGCCATCGCTATCAATTTCATCTGCATTGGCCCCTCCTGCTGTATTTGCAGTAGTCAAGTCATTTACACCAAGGGCTGCTTGCTTAGAACCACCTGTAACATTTGGAATGCGAATGGTAAATGCTGTGTTTGCAGTTAAACCAACAATATTGTAAATATTTGAAGCAGTTGTTACGCCATTGGGATCAGAACTGAAAATATAGTTTCCATCTGCATCTGTAGTGGCAGTTGCAATGACCAATCCTGCTTTAACCAATTCAACAGTTACACCAGCTATTGGATTTTCACCAGGGTCTTGAATACCATTACCATCGGCGTCTAGCCAAACCCTATTACCAATTTCAATAGGTGCAGGAGCAGAAATGATTTCTAAATCGCCCAAGCCATTGGCCTTACCAAATACATCCACAAACTGGCCTTCGTATAATTTCATACCATTGTTGGCAATTCCATCAATATTAGAGTAGTAACGTACCCCACCACTATACCATGAACTAATAGGGTCAAATGCTGTGGTTAGAACTTCATCCTTACCTGCCATTAATAACAAACTTCCTGTACTAGTTTCTTCGTGATCTAAACCACCACCAAAAGGCCATGAACCAGTAGTATTGTCCCCATTTCCTAATGGCGGATTATAGGGTTGACTAAATCTATCAACAAAATAAAATTCTCCACCTCCAGGTCCTTCTTGGTTACCAGCACCAGCTGATGTTCTTGAACCCACTGAACCATTGCTCTCTAAGACAAATGCGCTATAAGCTGCACCAGTATTTGAAGCTCTCATGATATCACCTGCTGAGTTACCTGTATATAAATCACCCAAACCTGTATTGGTACTTAAATTTTCATTACCAGTTTGATCTCCAGTTCTGTCAGCAATTCCCAAAATCATTGCTCCATCAGTTGGATCAAATTCCAAACTTGACAAAACAGGTTGAGGATACGCTACCCTTCCAGGAGAACTGGAAATCACCATCTCTGTAAAAGTCCTTGACCATGGGTGCCATGATGTATTGGAAAGAGAAGCATTAGTTCCATTTGCATCTACATAATTAGTTGTTCTGTTTGCAGACCAACCGGTATTCAAATTAGCCCTTCTGTTAAAAGTCAGATCAACATTCAAGACCTGTGTAAAAATGGCTGAACCTGGTGTTGAACTAGCATCAACTTTGTAAACATAGGCCCTTAAATCGTTGCGATCAACTGCAGAATTATCTGGTTTCACACCATCGGTCACACCACCCACATAGATAGCTCCGCGATAGAATTTAACAGCAAATGGTCTAAATGAACTATAAGAAGATGGATTGGTGAATGCTGGATATGAAACAATATCACCTGCACTAGAAGGTGCAGTGCCATTAGGTCCTAGCGTAATACGCCATAATTTAGCGTCATTCAAATTAACAACGTACAAATATTTACCATCATCTGAAATGGCCATACCACCCATTCCTTTCTTACCAACAGCCCCAAACATAGCATCGTCATAATTGGGATTGGTTTTATCCCCAGCCCCTGGAGCAAAATTTCTTGTAACAGTGCCTGCATCAAACGCAGGGTTAATAGCATTTAGGTTAACAAAACTTCCTGTAGAAGCAGTATTGTTCACAGATTTTGCATTGGTAGTAACATATAAGCCGTTTAAACCCAATGGGCCAGCATTTACATGTCTTTTTGCATAAGCGGCATAGTATAGTTTGTCTGCCTGTCTGTTATAGGCAGTTCCCCAAACAGCACCAATTTGACCCATGGTGCCAATTGTTGTTTGTCCACCTGTTGCATTGTAGTTATAGGCATATACCGCATCTCCATTTGCAGCAGAACCGGCTACCCTATTATCGCCATTAGCATAAACGGGAACAACCACTCTTGGATTGGCTTGGTCATTATAATCACCAGGATAATTGATACCAAAAGACAAACCTGTTGCAGGAGCTGTAGCAAATTGAATACTAGATTTATTATTGCTACCATAAGCACCAGGATAGTCAATTCCTGTTGCCCATCCTGTAAACTCCAATCGCACTTTGGTGCCAGGAGCAATCTGACCTGCAGAAAATGCATAAGCTCCAGAGATGGTGGTGGTGGTAGCAACTAGTGCATTGGCTGCATCATAAGCTTTCACTGTAATGCCATCAACCAATGGCTCATTATATCCTGCACCAGTATTACGAGTACCATTTGCATTAAAATCACGGAAAACGGTACCACTGATCTGGGCATTAGCCTGTACTGCAAAAAACAATACAAGTGTGCATAGCAATAGCATGCAACCTGCATTTTGTAAGTTTTTTGAGTGTAGATGTTTGAACCGCATAAGCATTCTATTATATTAAGATGGTAAAAAAACAAAGTTTATTTACCAATTTTCATACCAAGTACTTGGTATTTTGTCAATTTTTAAGCGCTATCTAGCATTTTAGCGTTATAAAACGTACAATTTACCAAGCAAAAATAACAATTTTAGGTGGAAGATATTGTTATATAATGTATAAAAATAACGGCATTTTTTATTGCATAAGTCTGAATTGCAATGTGTTGCATGATTAAAAATTGTCATTTTTGGGTAAGTCATTACCAATAATTTGCCATCTGGCTTTAAAAAATGACCGATATTTAGCATCTTATTTGGCTTTTCAAGAGTTCACATTACCTACGTTACTATGTTTAAGTCATTGATTTTTTGCGTTTTAATGCTATTTATGGGTAGAATCATGGCTCAACAAGAAATCAAGCCCTGTCAAAAAGAACCCGCATTTATCCAACAATATGGCCTTGACCCCTTATGGTCTGCCTTAAGTACTTCTGAAAAACACCGAATGGGATTGGTCTTAGTAGAATTAATCAAAACTGGAACGGAATCAAAACCCAGCGCAAATACATTTAGGGGCAGAATTTTCCAAGATAGTAGTTGGAAAAAAGGAGGTTGGCTTTCCGGTATTAGTTTGGATGCAACAGGCAATGTGTATACCATTCCTGCCCCCTTGGTCTCTGTTTTGGACAATCCCCCACAAAATCAAAATAGCATCTTCAGGGTAGATGCTCAAACTGGTATTATGGAAAAATGGTTGCAATTACCAGTCAAAAAATACGAATCGGGAAATAGCCCATTTGGATTAATGGGTATTGGTTTTGATTGTACCAGCGGCACTTTATTTGCATCAAGTATTGCCGGCTCAAAAAGATTTCAAGAAAATGGGATTATCTATTCCATTGAAGCAGTTAGTAAAAAATTAAAAGATAGTTTAGTGGGTATAGATGCCATTGGTTTGAATGTATATTTTGATCCGCTGGGTAAAAAACGACTTTTATTTGGGAAGGCAAGAACAGGAGAAATCTGGTCCGTGATCATTGATAAAAA
>CAMFKK010000340.1 GCA_945957225.1 uncultured Sphingobacteriia bacterium
CCGATTCTTTTGGAAGATCTGTATTTAATTGTTTCTGCCCCTGCTCCAATGATGCCAATGCTTGTTTGATTGCAGGGCTCTGTTCTAATTGCTTGGTTTGCTTTTTAAAATCGCCCCCTTGGGCAATCCACCATTCCAATAAGATCCGCTCTTTTTCAGTTACTTGTGGCTTTCCTTTGGGAGGCATATGTTTTTCCTCAATAGGATCTAAGACTACACGATGGTATAATTCACTACCTAGTGCATTATTGGGTTTTAATACAGCACCATTCTTACCTCCTTTGATTACCCAATCTGGATTGTCTAAACGCAGTCCCCCTTTTTGCTTGGATGCCGCATGACAGGAATAGCATTTCTCTTTTAAGATGGGTTCAATGATATCCGTATATACTATTGCCTCTTGGGTATTGGTCAAGGCTTTGCGCGTACTAACGGTATCTGTAGAAGAACTTCTAAAAGCCTTGGTCAAATAAGCTTCTCCATGGGTAAGTGTTCCACCCAAATGCCCAGTAATGCTTACCAAGGCCAAAATGCCCCATGCCGTATATCTTAATTCTGCGCTTCGTTGGTTTTTGGAAAACAAATAAGCAGCTATGGCAGTAAAAGCCGTTAGTATCCCCATCCATTGGTGTAAGTTCAACACAGTCTCATCATATTCTCCTGCTGACCCCAATAAATAACCAGTGATACATGATGCTATAGCGCTACCTGCTCCAAATAAATAACCCAAAGGAATCACCGATTTCAATGCTGCCCATTGTTCTTTTTTGCTCAACCATTGTAGCAGTATGGTAAATAACAATATGCCAATGGGCAAATGCACCAAGAGTGGATGAAACCTTCCTATAAAATCTGTAAAAGCAAATAAGAACATCTGAGATTTTTAATCTAAAACTATTTGAAATGTATTAACCCTGATACCTTTTACGCAACAGTTGCATCATATGCACATTAATGCCCCATTGGTCTGCCAAAGCCTGTCTGGTATAGGGCAGGGTGGGCATATAATCAGGAGGACCAAATTCTGTGAGCATTGTCAAGTGTTTGGCTCCTGCAGCAATTTTTAATTCCATCACTTTATCCCACCAACCCAAATGTCTTTTGAGTGCATTCTCCCATTCAGGTGCGCGTGGATCATTGACTTGTGGACCTTCTGGATGCCCTACCCTGGTATGTATATGGTCTACCCTTTTTAAAGCCGCTTGTACGGTTTCTTCCTGATCATGCAACAAGGATTCATGCACATTACACCAATGGGATATATCAAGGGTAACACGCATTTGCGGATGCTTGTCTAAATACTGTTTGGCCACATGTGCCGCAAATAAAATCCTGGATCTATGGGTCTCATGACAGATAGTAATGCCTGTTTTCTTGGCCAGTGAAATTGTGTGCTCAATGATCTCATCATTTGCATCAACCGGAAAATAATCCTTACCTGAATGACAATTGATATACATTGGGCGTTGTCTATCTTGTTTGGCAGCTGCGTTGATCATGGATTTAAAAGCATCCACGTGTTTAGATGGATTTGATTCACCTACACCACATAATAAACCCAATTCTAATTGGTGTTTTTTTAATGCATCAAATAACTCCTCTTGGCCAGCTTTAGAACCCGGCCACCACATTTCAATCCCATCATATCCTTCCTTTTTTGCTTTGGCACAGAACTGGTCTACGCTTCCATCAAAGCCCCAATTGGTAGCAAAGATTTTGATAGCAAAATTGCTTGGCAAATGAAAACTGGGTTTGGCTGCTACCAAGGATTCAAAAGGCGTTGCCGCTACCGCAGCCATTGACCCTGCCATACTTAAAAATTTTCTTCTATTCAGACTCATGTATATTGTTTTAAGCTACTATTTCATGGATCACTCTTCCGTGTACATCCGTTAATCTAAAGGGTCTTCCTTGAAATGGATACACCAATTTCTCATGGTCAAATCCCAATTGATTCAAGATGGTGGCTTGAATATCATAAGCGTCTACTTTTCCTGAGATTGCGCTGTAACCAATTTCATCTGTCTCACCAAAACTCACGCCTTTTTGTATTCCACCACCCGCCATCCAAATGGTAAATGCTTCCGTATGATGGTCTCTTCCTTTAAACGGCATTTTCTTGCCATCCCTATTTTCTTGCATGGGTGTTCTACCAAATTCACCACCCCAGACTACCAAGGTTTCATCTAACAAACCGCGTTGTTTTAAATCTAATAACAAAGCGGTTACTGGCTTATCCATGCTCCTACACTTATTCACAAAACCATAGTCAATGGCCAGGTTTTCATCGGTACCATGGCTATCCCAACCCCAGTCAAATAATTGTACAAAACGCACGCCTTTCTCTACCAGTTTTCTAGCCAATAACACATTGTTGGCAAAACAGGATTTACCTGGTTGGGTACCATACATTTCATGAATTGACGCGGGTTCATCATTTATGTTCATTACCTCTGGCACGGCTATTTGCATACGATAAGCCATCTCATACTGAGCAATCCTGGCAACGGTTTCAGGGTCTTTGAACTCCTCATAAGTTTGTCTATTGGCTTCATTAATGGCATCTATAGAGGCTTTTCGCAAATCCCGATTCATCCCCGCAGGGTCTTTGATAAAGAGCACCGGATCTCCCTCGCTTCTGCATTGCACGCCTTGGTATACCGATGGTAGAAAGCCACTACCCCAAACACTTTTCCCAGCATCTGGAAACTTACCTCCAGAAGTGAGTACCACAAATCCAGGTAGGTTACTATTTTCAGAACCCAATCCATAGGTAGCCCATGCCCCAATACTGGGTCTTCCCAATCTGGCAGAACCTGTATGCATCAATAATTGTGCAGGACCATGGTTAAACTGATCTGTTTGTACGGCTTTTAAAAAAGCTAGTTCATCTGCTACTGTTGCCAAATGCGGCAAGTGATCAGAGATCCAAGCACCGGATTGTCCCCTTTGTTTAAAATTGGCCTGTGGACCCATCATTTTGGGTACCCCTCTGATAAATGCAAATTTCTTTCCTTCTAATAAGGACTGTGGGCAATCCTGTCCATCTAGTTTTTGTAAGTCTGGCTTATAGTCAAATAATTCTAATTGAGAAGGTGCCCCTGCCATATGTAAGTAAATTACTGACTTGGCTTTTGGTGCAAAATGGGGGGCTTGTGCCATGAGTGGATTGGTATTCAAAGAACCAATGCCAGACTGATCTTTTGAACCCAACCAATTACATCCACCCAAGAGTGAACCCATGGCCATGGCTCCCATTCCAGTAACACATTCCTTAAAAAAATGTCTTCTGGTTTGTTGTTCCAAAATGGCTTTATTGGCCGCTTCAATGAGTTGTTGGTTATGTTGACTCATGGTTTAATTTTTGGTAATAAATTCATCCGTGTTCATCATGGCCTGAGCTACCACAATCAATGCAGCTGTTGCAGGTTCTTGATGAGTGGGTATTGGGCCTGTCATGGCTTTCATGGCGGATGGATTTTGTTTAAATTGGTCAAATGCAGTTGCGTATAATTTCTCAAAAGCCAAACTTGTAGCGGGTTTCAGTGGCCGATTCATGGCTAGTTCATAGGCTTTGCTAATTTGAAGCTTAGGATTTTTAGGACATTGTTGTTGCACTTTAAAGGCAAAATGCTGTGCCGCTTCTACAAACACAGAATCATTCAAGGTATTTAATGCTTGCAAGGGTGTATTGGTTCTGATTCTTCTAGCCGTACATACTTCTCTGGTAGCACCATCAAAACTAATCCTGTCTCTTATACACATCTCCGAGCCCACGAGACCGGAGCCTATC
>CAMFKK010000341.1 GCA_945957225.1 uncultured Sphingobacteriia bacterium
CCCTTTAATCATCAAGCCATTTAAAGTATTTTGCTAGATATGCCCCGATTCTAAAATTCCTTTTTTTTCTTAGACGTTCTGTTCCGATATTCGCGTAACGAACGCCCGTTAGCAATGAATATTTCCTTTGAAAATACCGAGAACGCATTCGCCTACAAGGCCAATAAAGATTTAAAAGGAGCTAAATTCCTTTTTAGTACCATGGGCTTCCCATTGTTTGTACAATTGGGAACTAGGTTAACACCGTTTTTGATGAAGACGGGTTTGCCCATACATGGGATTATCAGGAAAACAATTTTCAAGCAATTTGTTGGGGGAGAAACCTTAGAAGAAACTGCCAATGTAGGGGAAGTTTTAGGCAAATATGGCGTGAAAGTAATTTTGGATTACGGTGTAGAAGGAAAAGAAGGAGAGGAGAATTTTGACTTAGCAACCGATGAATTTATTCGTGTCATTAATTATGCTGCTACGCAGTCCAATATTCCCTATATCAGTATTAAAGTAACGGGTCTTGCAAGACATGGCCTACTTCAAACTTTAAATGAAGCGCCAAGGCTTAGAAGCGGTATTCATGACCATGAAGCAGAAATAGCAGAGTGGGATAGGGTTAGAGAAAGAATGTATATTATTTGTGAAGCTGCTGCTGAGAAAAATATTGGTGTTTTAATTGATGCAGAAGAAAGTTGGATTCAAGATCCAGTTGATAGACTCACCATGGAAATGATGGAGATCTTTAACAAAGAAAAAGCAGTAGTCTATAATACCATTCAATTATATAGACATGATCGCTTACATTTTTTAAAAATATCCCATCAAATTGCGGTACAACAGGGGTTTATTTTAGGGATTAAATTGGTACGTGGAGCCTATATGGAAAAAGAAAGGGAGCGTGCTTTAGAAATGGGTTATGAATCACCCATTCAAGCCTCAAAGGAAGATACGGATAGGGATTACAATGATAGTATTCGGTTTTGCGTAGCGCAAATAGATAGAGTGGCTTGTATAGTTGCTTCACACAATGAAGAAAGTAATTTATTGGCAGCAAGATTAATGGAAGAGAAGGGCTTGTCATTGCAACATCCGCATTTGCATTTTTCTCAATTATATGGGATGAGTGATAATATTACTTTTAATCTTGCAAAAGCAGGGTTGAGTGTGAGTAAATATCTGCCATTTGGTCCTATAAGAGATGTAATACCTTATTTAATGCGTAGGGCTCAAGAAAATAGTAGTGTGAGTGGTCAAACAGGCAGAGAACTTGCATTAATAAAAAAAGAATTAGAAAGAAGGAAGTCATAATAGACTATAGATATTTAATAAATCGGGCCCCGATTACTCGGGGCCCTTTTCATGTGCTGTTTTCAAGGTGTAATGCATCTATCGTCAGGCAACACGAAGCTTTTTGGAAGTCAATATTCTTAGACCTTTTAGTTGTGCAGGGTTCAATGGTTTGGTCATGAAATGGGTAATAAATCTATAGCTTTTTGCACGTTCTATATCCTCTTGTTGCAAGCTAGATGTTAATACAACCACTGACCAAGGTTGATCTAGTTTTTGATATGCATCCAAGAAATGCCAACCAGATTTATGCGGAAAGTTCAGGTCTACAATAATTTTTCTTCTGGTAAATGGATGTGCATTGATATGAGAAATGGCATAGTCAACTTCATTAAATACTTTTACTGGCATGTCAGGAAAAACAGAACGAATCACCACTTTATTCATCTCGTTTACAAGACCATCGTCATCTATCAATACTATTTCTTCAATTTCTTGGTGTAAATAAGCATCAAGTGAAATACTATTGGATGTTGCAAAATTGATCTGGTTATTTAATTCATAAATAGCCGCATTCATCTTGTCCGTAGATTTTTCAATCTCCGCTAATAATTGTTGATAGACTTGTATATCTGGCTTTTGTAGCTTAATGGTTTGAGTTACTTGCATGATTTTAGAAAACTCATGTCTAATTTCATGTGATGCAATAAAAGACATTTTTTTGAGAGAGACCAATTGTTTGGCTGCTTCTGTTTCAGAGACTTTTCTAACACTCACGTCATTGAGAATGATGAGAAATCCTGTAAACACTTGTTGCTCATCAAATATGGGTTCTTTAATAAATTCTATCCAAAGTTTGTGATTTGCCTTATTGTACAAAACCATTTCTTTTTTCAAAGAACTAATATTGCAAATACTAGATTTGATTTGGTCTATATCTTCTAAAGCAGTGTCAATTCCACAAAATATTTGAAAGTCTTGTTGGCCTGCAATATCAGAAAGTTCATATCCCATTAAATCAGTAAGTGCATTGTTAATCCAAGTTATTTGATTGATGGTATTGGTTAAGATGATACTTTGATTGGTGCAGCAAGCTATTTTCTTAAAGCGTACAAATTCTTTGTTCAATACCCTGATCAAATCATTTTGTTTACTAATGGCATTTGCGGCTTGGTGTACATGGCTGATATCAGTTCCATAAATCAGATAACCCGAGAATTGGCAATCTAAATTGAATTGAGGAGAGAGATGAAAATGGATCCATTCTTCTGCACCTGCATTATTTAAAGTTACTTCAAGAGAAAAGGGTTGTTTTAAAGAAAGATTGTTTAAGAATGAACCAAGTTCTCCATTCAATTCTTTTTTGGGTAATCTTTTCATATATCCCCTGCCCAATTCAGCTTGTTGGGTTACTTGAAAATGTTTGGTTACTGATTCATTGGCAAAAACACATTGCATATCCGCATCCAATACCCAAACCATCATGGGAAGTTGATTGGCAATACTGGCGTATTGTTGATTAGTACCTTGTAAAGGGTGTAGGGTTGAGGAATTTTTTTCTGTTTTCAGGTTAATCTCCTGTCCAATAAGCAATATTCCAATGGGTTCGTATAAATCATCTTTAATTACTGAAATACTGAACTGAACTGGAAGGGTAGCTTGAAGTGGCTCTAAAAAGCTATGCAATGCTTGAGTACTTGGTAAGCTAATGTCTTCCAGACTCTTTTTCACTGCCCTGGCATAGCGGAGTTTGTCCTCCTCGCTTAAAAGATCAGTAAATAGCATATTAGGCAATTTTCTTTGCCATTCTGGATGCTGGTCAACTGTTTTCTGGTTGAAATAGCTAATGCGTCCTTCTAAGTCTGTACTAATTACAAAGCAAAAATTGGACTGAATCAAAACAGAAAGGGTTTCGTCTAATTGGTAGGGGTATTTCATGTTACTTCCTTTTATCTAGCACAAGTTCCAAACTTGCTAGGCTGGAACTGGTAGTAGCAATCCGATTCTCTAATAGCAGTTTGCAGGCATTTTGTAGTTCAACAACTACAATTCTTGCTGCTCAACTAATTGGGCATTTTCCAGCATTTTCAGTTCTTTGGCCATTTTAATCAGTTGGTGATCCTCTTCATTAGCAAACAATTTGCTCAATTGGTATTTGCTAAAACTGATTGGTCTACAAGCAGCATTTTTAAAGGGGCTTTCATGTTTGAATGAATTAGTGAGTAGAATTAGTTTTGGATTGGCTTATTTTTCTCTGCTTATCACCCCCATATTGGCTTTGATATTATTGCTAGCCCAGTTGCTTCTTTCATTTAAGTACCTATTCAAAACCAACATTTGAGGTTGGTCAACACCTTGAAGCGGCTCAATGCTTAAGCTATAGTCTTTCCACCACTGACCAGCGCCCCAGTAGCAACCACCAATATTGTTTTTTTGTATAAAACTTAAGAAGTTTTCCAAAACAGGAATCCAACGAACGTCATTTTTGGGAACGCCAAACTCACCTATATAG
>CAMFKK010000342.1 GCA_945957225.1 uncultured Sphingobacteriia bacterium
TGTAAGAACTCTTCTTGCAAAAAATTATCTAATTCAGCTGCAGAAAATATAGCAGCTTTCTTCCCAACTAATACTGTATTGGGTAATAGTATTTTCCCTTCCAATAGGCTTTGAATCAGTTGGTTGGAACTTTCTTGGTGTGGCAGATAAATAGAAGCGTGTATCAAAGAAGCCATGGCACAAGATAATTCAGAATCCAAAAAGAACCCAAAACCAAGCATAAAAGACTAGTTTTGCCGGCGGTTTTAAAAAATCAGTTATTATGAGAAGAGTTTTAAGTCATCGAAAAATATTGGGAGTTAGTGAAAATGTGGCATTAAAAGACTTAAAGTCTGTGTATCGCAACCTGATGAAGGAATGGCATCCTGACAAGTTTCATGATAATCATGAGCAAAAAACAGCAGCTGAAGAAAAGAGTAAGAAGATTATTGAAGCCTATCATTTTCTGGTGAGCATTGCTCCTGAAACCAGGGAACAAATGATGGGTGCCTATTTAGAAACCACCAATAATGCCGCTATTGAAGACTTTGAATACAAGTCAGAATTGTTGCGCATTAGTTTTTCAGATGGCAATACCTATGAATATTTTGGAGTACCAAAATCTATCTATGTAAAATTGGTGAATGCGGAAACCCCACAGCGTTTTGCACGTAGGCATATCTATCATGAATTCTTGTACAGAAGTACTAGCAAATTAGTGGCAGGAGAATAATCAGTTCTTCCAGGTTTCAATTTGCAGGTCATCAATTTCCTGTCTGCTCTTGGTAGACCTGAATGCAAAATAGCCTCCAGGATAGGGCTGCGGGTCTTTCCATTCAAAGAATTTGACACCATTAACGGTATAGCTAACCAATCCATTGAGTACTTCAATTACAATTTGGTAAGTTTTATTGGCTTCCAATAGATGAGGTGCATCAGCAAAATCTACCAGAATTTTTTTATCACCCCGATAGTATTTTCTAAATCGCGTACTGCTATTATAATTGCCCCCCATTCCCACATAATACAGGTTTAAGGAATCATATTCTTCAAACCTACTTTTTCTATTAAATGTTAATCCACCAGGTGGGTCCTGTGCATGAAAAAATT
This sequence comes from uncultured Sphingobacteriia bacterium, assembly GCA_945957225.1. Taxonomy (GTDB): domain Bacteria; phylum Bacteroidota; class Bacteroidia; order Chitinophagales; family Chitinophagaceae; genus Sediminibacterium. Next base: position 1,090 of record CAMFKK010000342.1, read on the forward strand.
GGTTTAAATCAGATACTCGATCATTCACACCTCCAGCCATGATGAGTTTTCTTTTGTAACTGATTCGAATATTGGCTGGAAGTTTTTGTCTTAACCAAACGGTTGCTCCGCCTTTGGTATCCAAGATTAATTTGCCTTCTTTTACTTGAATATGTTCTGCTGTATCAGGCATTTTCTCAGTAGCCCAAAGCTTGGCTTCCAGTCCATTTGAAAAATCTTCTTTAAAAATGCTTTCCCAATGACCCGTTTGAGCTTTTGCTTGAAAGACATTTAATAAGAAAATAAGCCATATTAATTGTTTCATTTGGCTTCTAATTTTATAGCGTCGTACATAATACCCGCGCCTGGCTTGCATTGTACCATACGCAATTCAATGGTATTATTGCCTTGTACTAAGTAACTTGATGGAAAAATTAATTCTTTTAACTGATAATATCCACCCGCAACTGCAGACCTATAGACAGAAGCATCATTGCCCATTCGTAAGGTTTTAATGAGCTTTCCGTTGACTAACACGTCTACTTGTGGGTTTCTTGCGCATCCTGCCACCGCAATGCTTAAGCAAGCCGAGTCTTTGAAAGATTGTTGATTTGAAAAATGAATTTTCCAACTACCCTCTTTTGTTTGTGCATAATACCAATCTGCATCCTTTGATTTTCCAATGCTGAAATCAAGTTCTGCGGGTGGCTGAAACATTAGATCATATGCGCGTTTATGATCAGCAAGTTTAAAGCCTGTAGTTTTTCTATCGGCTTGGCCAATTTGCCAAAGAGTTACACCCAATTTTGCAGGAATCCAATTGAGTTTGCCCAAATCCTGTTTACCAGCCCTAATTTGAATATCTGAGTGCTGAAATTCCTTGGTTTGATTACTCCCAAAAGCATACAGGGTATAGGATCCCGGTCTAATTGCACTTAATTGGAAACTGCCATCTGCCTTGGTTTTGGCATCATAGATATAACCCCTACTCTGTGCCTGCCAATCATAACCTGGGGCTGCAAGTATGATACGCGTATTTGCAAGAGCAGGTTTTCCATTGAGTAATAATTGCCCATTGACAATTCCCCTTTCTAATGGAAAATCCGAATGCTTCATCCAAGCATATGGCCATTTATTTTGTTCAGCTAATGCTTTTGATTTTGCCTTGCTCCAAATTTCGGGAATGTTTTTGCCCTCGGCGATATACAAAAAGAAAGGTCCATTTATTTTTTTCCAATCTTCTTTGATCAGGTTATCACCCTTTCTTTGATCACTCAAAAAATGACCACAGTTAAACATATTGATCAAGAAAGGCGTACTATGAACATTTTGGTATTGCTTTGTAGGTCCACCATTCAGGTACTCATGACTGGGATTGATAACAAAAAGCCCAAACCCTTTACTACCAGCCATTCCATGCACAAACCTATCCTCAATATAATCGGCATAATCATATTTGGTATAATAAGAACTATCTGACATCAGAAAGGTCCAGTCTTGAACATCATGGGTTAATTCAGCCATTTTGGGCATAGGTCCCTGTATACTATCTCTGACCAAATGATAGTCAAATAAAGACTCATCGGCTCTTATCCCCCAACGTGTTTGACCATAATTGCCAATACTATCTTTAGCACTATGACTTTCTAATAAATAACAATACAAACCTTGGTCACCAGACCTTAAAACATAGTGGAGGTCATAGGTAAAATGATTAGACGCAATATGCAAAAAACCAATATCTACTAAACTATCTGTTTGTTTGGAAACACTGCAAATTGATTGGTTCATATTAAAATCAGGGGCCAATAAATACGCACGACCACCCTTACCTAATAAGTTAACCCCATTGAGACTTAAAGCGTTTAGGTCAGCATTTTTTTTATTAAAAGAAGCCTTTATAATTCCATTGTCCAATTGGATGCTATTCTCAGATTCCTGTACCCTAATTTTTTGGGCAATTCCAATTAAAGGAAACAATAACAGTATTAATAAAAAGCTTTTCATTTGCTGCAATTAGTTTAAAGCTATCAAAAAAAAGGGTTTATCCATCCTGTTCTATAAGAGGATTTTTAAAAGGTTTTGTTCAAGAAAATCCCCCTTATCTAAGAAATCAATTTAACAGACATCCAATAAAAACAATATTTATATAAAAAAATATATTATGTTTCTCAAATTCGGTCATCTAAAGCATTCCCTTTAAATTTACTAGAGAATCACTTGCTAACATGGAAGAGACATCATCCGGCTTATTCAAGAATATTGTTAATGGATGGAAATATGCACTTGGGCTAACCCTTGCATATATTCTTTCTGGTTTCTTTTGCATTTTGTATTTAAGTGTTCCACCTGATAATTATAGTTTGCTATGGATACCCTCAGGAATAGGGTTACTGCTATTTTTGTTTTTGGGTTATGCTGCAATTCCATGGGTATGGCTTGGAAGTTATGTCATTAACACTTATTATGGTTTTTTAAATCATCATGAACTACCCTCTTTACATACTGCTGTCTGGGGAATTTTAATGGCTTTGGTAGATGTATTTGAAGCTTTGATAGCATGGAAAATTGTGGAATATTTAGAGCAAAAAAATAAGTTTCCATTTTTTACTCGTAATGCACAATTGATTTCATTTTTGGTTTTTGTCTGTGTGCTACCTGTCTCTTATACACATCTCCGAGCCCACGAGACCGGAGCCTATCTCGT
>CAMFKK010000343.1 GCA_945957225.1 uncultured Sphingobacteriia bacterium
TAACTCACGTCTGCAATATGCACGCCAATTTCATACATGTCTTTACCTAGAGGCCTAATAGAAATAGCATCGTCAAAATCCTTGGCGTCTGCTGGATCAATAGTAAAAGTTAGAATTTCTCTGCAATCCCTTCTTTTGGCAATTTCAGCACTATCTAAAATTTCAGGCAATCTGGCTGCAGCTTCTTCTACGTCTTCTGGAAATGTTAATGGGAATCCTGCTTGAGCCAATAGCTCTTGCATGGCTGCATCATTAGCGTCTTCCGGCAACAAGATTTTGACAATTTCACCCACGGGCTTCTTGTCTGTTTTTTCCCATTTAACCAATCTGGCTACTACCCTGTCTTTGTGTTTGGCGCCATTGATAGATATCAATGGAATAAACAAATCTGGCATGGGTTTATCCGTGTCTGGTACAAAGAAAGCATGGTTGGTAGACAATTGTAAATGACCTACAAATTCCGTTTGCTTTCTGGTAACCACTTCTAAAATCCTTCCTTCTTTCTTACCCGTGCGAATATTTTCCTTAACCACTTTTACCCTTACCGTATCGCCGTTTAAGGCAGTGGCAAAATCTCCTGGTCTTACCAGTACGTCTCCCCCTTCTACTATCACGTATCCCATTCCAGAACGGGTTACTTCTAATCTGCCTTTCAGGGTTAATTCAGGACTATGTTTTGATTTTTGCTTCTGTTTCTTCTTGTCTTTTTGTTTGCTCATGGCTGGGTAGGATTAAAGCTAAAATGAAGGATAAAATCCTTGACTAGCTGATTGAATTGTTCGGCTTCTCCAAATAGGAATTGATGCCTAATGGGCAAAACATACATAGGTAGTGTTGCCAATTCTTCTGTGAATTTACTAAACCTAACCGCGTCTTTTTCTGTGGTCAGGATTAATTTATCACGTACGTTAATGTCATTGAATTTTTCTTTGATCTCATTAAAATCATCAATAGAAAAAATATGGTGGTCTGAATAATCTTGTTGGTAATAAGTATGTACGTTATTATGTAAATAGTCTTTTAAGGGTTTGGGATTGGCAATACCGCAAACCAACAAAGCCTCGTCTCTGGGAGTTAGAATCCAAAGATCCGTTGGGTCAAAAATATGGTATGGGGTGCCGTATTCAATACAAGTGAAAAACACTTTTTGCTCAGGTTCGGGTTGCAGGCTACGAATAATTTTCTGTTTCTTTTCTTCCGTAATATCTGCGGGACATTTGGTTACCACAATTACCTGTGCCCTTTTGGCCGATGCCCATTCGTCTCTCAAATCTCCAGTTGGAAGAAAAAAATCGTTGCTATACAAATTACTGTACTCCGTTAATATAATATTCCAACCCGCTTTTACAGTACGGTGTTGAAAAGCATCGTCCAAAATAATGGCTTGTAAATCTGGGTGGTCTTGCAACAAATGTGGAATGCCTACCAGTCTTTCTTCTCCAACGGCTACAGGTACATTGGGAAATTTCAGGTGAAACTGCATGGGCTCATCCCCAATTTCTAAAGCAGTGGTATTGGCCCCTGCCAACACATAACCCTTGGTCTTACGCTTATATCCACGACTAAGTGTAGCCACTTTAAAATCTTGGTGCAATAAGTCTACCAGGTATTCTACCATGGGAGATTTGCCCGTTCCCCCAACGGCAATATTGCCCACGCAAATCAAGGGAAAATTGAATTCGGCATACTTAAGGCGTCCTTTATCAAAGAGTCTGTTCCGGATAAAAACCACTAATCCATATAACACGGCAAATGGAAACAACAACACACGAAAACTCTTTAAAAACAGCGTGTTAAAATTCATAGATATGCTGCGGTGTAATGCAGTAATTTAAAGGTACGTCAAATTGGTCTGTATCGCTAATCTGGGCCACGGGCTCAAAATGGGAAAATCCTATTTTTAACAGATTGGGACTGCATTTGGCCAAAAAACGATCATAATAACCCTTACCATATCCTACCCGATAACCCTGTTCATCAAAAGCCAATAAGGGTACAAAAACAATTTCTATTTGGGAGGGTGCTACTTTTGGGGCGTTAATGGGTTCTGCAATGCCCCATTGATTGGTGATAAAATCCGTGTCTTCGTCTACTTGAAAAGCCTCCATTTCATAGCTTCCCGGCAGAATACTAGGATAACAAGTAATCAATTCGGGTATTAAAAAATCTAAATACCTAGTCATCAGATCTACCTGTGGCTCTTTTTGGTGAACCATGGGCCAATAACTCAATAAGGTACTAATAGGTGGTATTGCTAATTGTTGAAATTGAATCAGGAGCAAATCATTCCACTTGAGCATGGTATGCTCATCTAATTCCAGCCTTTTTTGCTTGTACAATTGACGTAAAGCTTGTTTGGTCATGGGGTAATATTCACAAAAAAAGAAAACACGGTAGTGCCATAATTCCTTTGAAAAGAAAAAGAAGCCATCTTTTCATATTGGTTTCTAGGAGTATGTTCTAATACAAAAATTCCTCCCTTAGCAATCAATTGTTTCTGCTCAATAATTTTTGGTATCTCATCAATGGGGCCTAGGGCATAAGGAGGTCCAGCAAAAATAAAATCGTATTGGCTTTGGGCCGATTGTAAAAATGCAAACACATCCATTTTTAACAACTGCACATTTTCTACTCCCAACATCTCACAGTTCTTTTTGATGAATCCGTGCATGATGCTATCTTTTTCAATAATAGTCAGGTCTGCAGCTCCTCTGGAAGCTAATTCATAACTGATACATCCAGTGCCACCAAATAAGTCCAATGTCTTGGCACCTTGAAAATCAATTCGATTTTGCAAAATATTGAACAAACCCTCTTTTGCTATATCAGTGGTGGGTCTGGTATGTGGCATATTGGTAGGGGGATGAATTCTTCTACCACCCCATTTTCCTGAAATAATCCTCATACCATTAATTTGTAAAATGGCGTAAAATGATAAGCTTGAAATTCAGCATATCCCGCTGGTGGAATACTATCTAAAGGCACTTGGTCATAAGAAATAATCCCAAATGATTGTTTCAACTGTTCTTCTAAATTGGGTACCAGATCAATCAGGCCACTAATTTCCAATTGGGTCTGTAAAGCAGATAAACCTGATTGTTGAGCTACATTAAGGGTATAATACAATAAGTCATCCTGTGACTGGTATTGAAAATTCTGAATCAATTGCAATTGTCCATCTTTTACAAAAACCAAGATAGCGTGGTGGCAATGGATAATCAGTTTCATAAACACGCTTGGCAGGTTATGCCTACTCATCACATCGTTTAGGATACTAGTATATAAATGTTGTGCCGTAAATAAGAGAAAATTTCTATTTAGTAAGTCTAATACTGCTTGTTTAATCCTATACACAGTTACAAAAGGAACATTGCTTTGAAACAGATCATATTTAATCAAGGATCTATCGGCATTGCCAAAAACCAAATTCAGGTATTCTTCAGATGCTGTGGCACTTAGTTTACCCAATGGCATCATCAAAGCTTCCTCAAAATTGTAAAACACATTGGTGGAGGAAAAATTGAACCCCAATAATTGAGATTGCTGTTTTACCTCAAAAAATATATCGGTCCAATCTGATTTGGTTTTTTCTAATTCAAAAATTTCAATGGCTTCAATACGGTTACTAATGGTGTCTTTGACAAGCAAGACAATTTGGTCTTTTCCTATCTCCAATCCCAGTTGGTCCGTGTTCTTGGGTGTATAGCCCTGTTTGCTGTCTCTTATACACATCTCCGAGCCCACGAGACCGGAGCCTATCTCGT
>CAMFKK010000344.1 GCA_945957225.1 uncultured Sphingobacteriia bacterium
CTTCTATAGTAATTAATTAGTGCTGGGCTTGATTCTAAACAAAAGGTTTAAAACGCTTCCATCACTAGCACTACTGCCTCTCTTGATCATAGGTTGGTAACTGTCTATTAAAAGGGATTCTAATTGAGTTAAGTCACCTCTTTTTTGAATGCTATTCCCTAATAGGAATTTTCTTGTAGCCATTGGTTCCAAGTCTATTTCTTTTTCTGAAACAAATACCTTGAATACTTCAGTACCAAAAGGTTTGCTCAGTTTGATTAAAAAATCCTTGGGCTCGAATATATATTCTTGACCTGGCATAATTCTCAAGTCTTGGGGAAAGTAATTCCGTTTACCCTCTGGGGCATTTTTATAGGGTAGTATGGCATTAATGATGCCATCTGGTTGTAGGTCTAAGATATTAATATAGACTGGTTTCTTGCCTTGATTGTGCAATGAAAGCGTCACATGATCACCCTCCTCAAATTCTAATATCCCATTGACGGTCTTTTTTGATAAGATAACAGTATCAATTTGGCCATTAACAACAGGCAATAATCTAACCCTGATTGTTTGATCAGGAATTTGCTCCTCTAATCCAAGCAAGAATTGGTATTGTCCATACCTTCTTAATTGTTCTTTTAAAGCTGTTGCGTTACTAAATAAATCCGGAATAGCTGCAAAGCAGCTGGCATTTGAAGCAATCAATAAGCTATCTTTTTCTGATCCAGGAACCAACCAAAGATCGGGTTGATCCGCAAAACTAATATTGGGAAGGGTATCTATTAAATGCTTTAATCTTAATTGAAGTTCTTCAGAACCATTAAGACTTCTAGGAACCCCAATTGTCAACTTGGGTAATGCCATTTGTTTATCCAAAATAAATACCCAGGCATCCTTACTGCTTTTAATAGTACCTGCAGTTTCTAAACTAACTTCAGCATCATATCTATTTGTCTTTGTGATGTTTCCAATTGCCATGGGCTTTAAAGACTTGGTTTGAGTAGTGCCAATTGGATAAAATCCTAATTTGGTTCCTACACCCAAACCTGCCAAATTCCCTGCTTTGATGGTTAAAAGGGAAGGAGCTACTATTTGATCAATCTCATAAAAAGGTTCTTGTGGAATCACGGCTCCTCCAAAAACCTGTTTATTATTTGCATTGCCTTCCAGTAAGGGATGTTGCTCTTTGACCAATTGGTGCATGGATGACTGAATTCTAGCAAATAAACCTTGGTAAGTGAGCGTTGTAGATAGTTTTTGAAAAGACAGATAAGCAGCATAACTCAATGGTCCAATTGCTTTTCCATTTTCATCCTTGGTTTCAATATCTAATTCTTCTGGACGTGTAGCAGATATAACACAGTAAGGGGATAGTCCTTCAAATTCAGCACCCAATTGAGCCGTTCTAAACAACTGAGAAGAATCAGAACGCTGATGTTGACTGGCTTTAAAGTTTTTGCTCACCAATGGTTTTTTACCACCCCTTACTTTATTCTCTCCCCTAGTGGCACCGCCTGAATTACAAAAATCTAACATCACCAACAAATCCCCCCTAGGGCCAAGTTTTTTTCTTAGGTTTTTTAATAATTCTCCCAATTCATGCCCCCTTAAATATTTTGACATTTCTGTTTGCAATTTCAAAGAATCATAAATATCAATTTTCTCTGGGGACAATGCTGGATAGGTAACATAACATTCATCAAAACCATCAATTTTATTAGCATTGGTTTCAATCTGTAAACCATGACCGGAAAAATGAACAACTACTATATCTCCGGCTTGAATTCGATTAAGCAATCTGTTAAATGCATCTTGAATGCCCGTTTTGGTTACTTGGGCATTGACCAGCTGCTCTATGTTTTTACCATCAAAACCTTGTGTTTTCAACCCTTTTTGTAGGTGTTGTACATCGTTTAATGAAGATAATTGATCCCAACCACCCGTTTGGGGATAGTCAGCCACACCCACCAATAATGCATGTTTCTTGGGGCCATTATTTTGAGCATTAACTTGTGCAACTAGTGGTAGCAATAGGATCAGTAGCAACAATTTTTGCATGATTACCATGAAAGAATCATTTTTGAATTTGATTGATAATCTCATCAATAGTCATCTTGATTAACTGAGATTTCTGAGCAAGATCAGCTTCTTTTACAATGTCAATCCCGGTTTTGGCATTTTTGTATATCACAGAAACCCTCATGCTGATTTTATTTCCAATTACTTCATAACTACCACGAATACTATAGGCATCGGTTGATTTGTATTGTTCTACATAACTGATTTTACTTTCTCTCCCTAAGGAAGACCTGCTTAAAAGTTCATTGTTAAATTCGTCGGTCACTTGTAAATTATCCAATAGCAAATCCCTATCACCTGTATATACCAAGGATCGGGTAAAGAGCTTTTTCTGACTAGGGCTAATATTAATGCCATCTTTTACTTCTTTGTCGGCCAATCCCAAATCAAAACTGGCCACACCAATAATTTGGGGTTCCTGTCTTCCACCAATGGATTTTGCCAAATCCCTTACTTGATCGGATGCAGTATTGAACCACCTACTTACGTCTAAATATTTATCATCTTTTAGACCTGTTCCAAGTTTAATTGAAGAAAGTAAACTATAAGTGAGTAAGCCTTGTCCAAATTGACTGGCTTCATAAGCAGGTTGGCCGGAGGCCGATGCTGACAAAATAAAAGTTCCTGTTTTGTCTTTTAGATTCTCTAAAGCCCTTACTTGATCTGCTGGCATATCTCTTTTGGTAATAATTTCTTGTGCATTTGCATTGGCTTGTCCACTATTACACGCATCTAAAATCAGTACCTGTTTATTGGCTTTGATATTACGCATCCAAGTATTCAATTCATCGGTACTAATGGCCACTTCTTTTTCAACACCATTTAATTCTAAAGAAGAAGCTTCTGCCGTAAGCATATAAAAATTCTTTTGACCACTAATCAATGCACCATGGCCAGCAAAAAAAATCACTAAGATGTCTTCCGCTCTAGAACTTACCGCAATTTCTTCCAATCGTTTTTTAATAGCGTTTTTAAAGGGGGCATTGACATTCCCTTTTTCTGTTGTAAACAAACTAGTGATAACATGTTGCTTGCCATCTGTATTGAGCAGTTTTTTAGCCGAAGCTGTTACTGCGCTGCTAAAACCCTCTGCATCAGGAGAGGCAAAATTGAGTTTTAGCTTTTCACCCTTGTATTGATTAATGCCAATAGCTATCACATACATATTTGGTGTTACAGTAGACTTTGGTTGCACACCAGTTTCTACTTCTCCACCTCTAGAAATCATAGAACCATTGGCCACCGTGGCTTTTACAGAAACCGTATTGGACACACCAGGAACAAAATAGGGTTTTAAATCGGATTCATTAATGGCAAAATAATAAGCACTATTATTTTTGGGTAGGGTATTGGCAGGGTATTCTCCTCGCATTTTCCCATTGACAAATAATTGAACCATTCCTACACCACCATCTTTGGGAAAAATCTGGAATTCATAACGACCATTATTTAATCCCATTTGCTGGACAAAGGGAGTTACATTACAGATTTGGATTTCGGATATTTTCTTAGCTGTAATGGGTTCATTAGTCACCCCCATAATCCTACTGACCAACCCAGGTTGCCAACTCAAATCTTTGAATTGATCCAATGCAACCACTTCAGTACCACAGGTAAAGTATAATAATTTTCTGGCTTCTGCTGTTCCATCATATCCTGTCTCTTATACACATCTCCGAGCCCACGAGACCGGAGCCTAT
>CAMFKK010000345.1 GCA_945957225.1 uncultured Sphingobacteriia bacterium
GTCTTGCATATCCCTATCACAATTGGAACCCGGGAATACTACCACGCCAAATTTCATATTATATAAATTTATGCTTTTATGCTAATTAACTATTGCGAAGGTAAAGCTTGGAAGCTGAAAGACCGCTATTTTTTGATGAGTTCCCAGTTATTATGTACAATCAAAACAATGGCTATCCAGAACAATAGGTTGGGAACCAATAATCTCTTGGGATATCCAAAGGCATTTGCTACAAATGCGGACAAGGGAATCAGGATTAGTACGCCAGAATCCAGTCCTGCTCCAGAAAACACAAAGGGTATTGGGAGTAAGGAGAACAATAAAACCAGCATTACTGACCAGTTTTTCCTGATTTGTATCACCATGCGATTATTGTATTTCTGCCAAAAAAACATTCCCACAAAAAGGGCTAAGACCAAATAAACAATATTGGCAATTAACCATGGATCTGGATGTTGCAAGGGCAATTGTAAACCCAAACTGGGTAAATAACTGGATATTGCCTTTAATTGGTTATTTAAAAACAGCCAAGACACTAAGAAATAATAGGGCAGGATAATCCCCATTAAGAGTACCAACCACTCTGCAATCCTAAAGGGTCTTACTACCGCCAAAGCAAATAATACTACCAAGATTAAAATAGCTGTTGGGTGATAGGTCATAATGGTAATACTTACCAACATTCCAATATTAAACAACAAGGTTCTTGGTGATTGGTTATTATACAATCTGGTTAGTAAAATAAATAACCAAAGCACCAAAGAATTACTAAGCAAGGCTGCTGAAATGCCAGACCATGAAGCAATAAGTCCTGTGAGTAATACATAGGTCATGGCCGTGGTGTAATTGGTTGATTGAAACATCCTATAATCTGTCAAGATCATATTTAGTCTAATGGCCTGAATTAAAATCACCAATTCATAAGCTATAAATAAAAAAGTACTAGGTACTCCTTTTAAATATTGATTCAGGAAAAGAGAAAAAAGGCCATCGCCCTTGCCTAAAACCAAAACGGGTTCTGCCAAGAAAAAATGTATGTGCACGCCAATAGCCAGCAGCACTAGAAAAAAGATATTGACTATTGATTTGTCTCTAAATAAAAATACCACGGCAATTAGTTGAATTCAATTTTTGCAAAACAGGTAGACCCTCTGAATTGGCAAGGAATAATCATTTGTCTAGCCCCTACTTGCTTACCATATCTGGGCATAAATTCATGACCCTTATCCATGTTTTTAAAAGTGGGATTGCGATCAATTTGACCATCGGGATACAAACTTTGGTCAGACAATACCATATCTCGTTTGTCTTGGATATTAAATAAGAAATGGGCTTTGTCCCCCGTATTTAAAATGCCATACCCAATAAAATTATCAGAATTATCATCAAACTGTGATTTTCTAATCACGTTACTCCATTCCATTTTTCCCATTTTATCAAAGGAAAGCAAGACCACATTATCCGCAAAATAACGGGTAACGGTATTATTATTCATCATACTATACCTACTCCAAGGATAATATCCAAGGGGAGAATAATATGAATAATAATCCATGGGAGAATAGATAGATGAATAATAAGGAGAACCATATAAATAATCCCATCTATTTAGCGCATTGCCCCTACTAGTGCTATATGCCGCTTCTGCTGCAATAAAAAACCCACCGTCTTTTTTGAGTACAATATTTTTTAAAAAGAAATCATTAAAAGCTTCTTTCTGATTGCCTTCCATCTTTGCGTCTGCTCTAAAATCTGGTGTGAAAATCGTATTCATGGTTGCCAATTCTTTGTCTTGGAATTTATCCCAAACAGAATAATACAAACCATCAATATTTCCCCTTCTGAGTTTACTATAAAAAGAGGTTACCAAATAATGCTTGTTCACATTATCCACTTTCACCCGAATATCATCAAGGTAGATACTTGTCAATTTTAAATTGCGGACAACAATACTATCGGCGAAAGCTGGCTTGGTAATTAATGAGATTTTATTGATGTTATCATTCTGTGCAGTTCCAGATCCGCGAATACAAACCAAGTCTCCTTCATTGTCTAGTGCAAACTCAGTAAGAAAATCATTCCGCTCAGGCATGGGCACTCTGATCATGGACCTTTTTTGCAAAACCAATTCCTTGTTAAACAACAAACTGGTTAATAAATGGGCTTTGTCATTTTTTGTTGAGATTTTAAAAACCAATACCTGTTGCTTGTTTTCACTGGTCAAAAAAGTATAGACTTTATTGCTATTGCTACCCGCCATATTGGTAGTGTCTAGCACCACTGGTTCTGACATTTTTTTACCGTGGGCGTCTAATTTTACGGCCATGGCATATTGGATGCCTCTTTTTTGAAACTGGTAATAGAGGTAGATAAAGTCTGAATATTGCACCAATTCAACATCCACTACTTTTTCAGGCATAAACTCCAAACGGTTCTTTTCTGTCATTTTCATGTCCGTATCATAGACGGTCATATAATGAAGGTCTCGGTAATTCTTGTAAATAAGCACATTGCCGCTCATTTTGCCCACAATTTCAAAATTGAGGGTTCGGGCATCGTCCCTATCTGGCTCAGAATAGACTATTTTTTGGCCCCAAATTCCAGAAATGCCTAAAAACAGGCTAAGTACCCATATGGCTATTGACTTTTGCATCAATTAGGTGATTTTTTTCAAATGTACGCCAACTAGGTTTTCCTTAGGTGTAAATAAAAGGTGAAAGATTGCCGGTCTTTAAGCCCAAATTTGCTGGACTTGATTGAATTTACGGCTACATTTGGAAAATAATAGCCATTTAAGAACCAACCCAGCATCGTGAGCAAGCAATTTAACAAGGTTACCAGCGCAGGTTTAATTATTGCGTTGGGCATCATTTACGGAGATATTGGAACTTCTCCACTATATGTATTAAACGAGATTATTACAGGTAGAGTCATTTCAGATGAACTCATTCTAGGTTCCTTATCCTGTATTATCTGGACCCTTACCCTTCAAACAACAGTAAAATACGTAATTCTGACACTTAAAGCGGACAACCGTGGTGAAGGCGGTATTTTCTCCCTATTTGCATTGGTTAGAAGAAGAAAAAAATGGTTGGTATTACCTGCTATGATTGGTGGTGCTGCGCTTTTGGCCGATGGTATTATCACGCCCCCCATTACAGTTACTTCTGCTATAGAAGGTTTGAGACAATTACCCGCTTTACATGATATTACACAAACTACCATTGTAGCCATAGTTATTGGTATTATTTCTCTTCTCTTTTTTGTACAGCAGTTTGGTACGGCTTCTATTGGAAGATTGTTTGGGCCCATCATGGCCATTTGGTTTACCATGTTGGCAGTATTGGGGATCATGCATTTGACAGATGATCTGTCTATTCTAAAATGTTTGAGCCCCCACTATGCGGTAGACTTATTGATGCACTATCCCAAGGGATTTTGGTTATTGGGTGCCGTCTTTCTTTGCACTACGGGAGCAGAAGCTTTGTATAGTGATTTAGGCCATTGCGGACGTTCCAATATTCGTTACTCCTGGATCTTTGTAAAAATCTGTTTGATTCTAAACTATTTGGGACAAGGTGCCTGGTTATTGGCCAACCACCATAACCAAGTAATTCCCGCTCAGGTAATGGCCGATGGATTTAATCCATTTATTTCTGTAATGCCACAATGGTTTAAATTACCAGGGATTATCATTTCTACAACAGCGGCTATCATTGCTTCACAGGCTTTAATCTCTGGCTCTTTTACAC
>CAMFKK010000346.1 GCA_945957225.1 uncultured Sphingobacteriia bacterium
AGCCTGAACTGCTGTGGCCAGAGGCTTTGATCAGTTCGTCTACCATGAGCACTAAAGATGAGTGTTGGCGTTCTAGGTAGGCGGGTAAGAGTCCTATAATGGCCCAGTCTTGGGGGTTGCCGTAAAATAGATTAAAGGCTTTGGTAAAGCTTTGGCGGTAGAGATCAAGATCTGTTACCCAGTGGCGGGAATTGCTGGTTTGGGTAGTGCCGGAGCTTTCAAAAAAGCGGTCTAGAGGAAAATCACCCGTGACAATGGTATGGGTTTTAAAAAAAGACACAGGCAACGCTGGTATCTGTTCTATCGTCTTTACTTGGGCGGGGTCAATGCCCATTAATTGGCACCATTGATGGTAAACTGGGTTCTTGGCGTACTGCCAATGGAAGAGTTCTAAGGCCGTTTGGTCAAAATTAGCGGGTGAAACAGAGAAAATATTGTTAACATCGAATGGTTGCACAGTGGGGTATACTAATGTTTTAACTAAATTTGATTTGAAACCAATAAGAATGAAGACAAAAATAGGTTTAGTTCTGGCAATAATGACGGTCATGATGGCCTGTAGCAAAGATTCCTATAATACCAAACCCAGTCTTACATTCAAGGACATCAATGGTACGGTATTCGGAAACGGTAGTACGGTGCTGATTAGCCTAACATTTACAGACAAGGAAGGCGATATTCAAGACAGCATCTGGGTACAGAAAGTAACCAGGAGCAAGGGTTGTACCAATTTTAATGATAGAACCAAGATCCCCAGTTTTGACGCGGTGGCAAATTTAAAAGGCGTGTTTGAAATTGGCTATAGCGTGGGTTCTGGTTTTGGTGGCTCCTATCCTATTTTACCGGGTTGCCCTGCCAACAAGAACGATACCTGTTATTTTAAAATCTGGGCCCGTGACCTGGCTAAGAACGTGAGTGATACCATCACCACTCCTGATATTATTATCCTTAAATAAGTTAGTTTGAAGGGATGGCTTCCATCTTTTTTTTATAGCAACTGGTTTTATGGTTGCTGTGTGGTGGCGCTTTCTATTGAAGCATCGCTTCAGCAAGGCTTTGGGCTCAACCGCCCTATCTATTATGTGGCTTTGTTCTGCGCTACCGTGGTTTATTATACTTACGCGTATAGGAATGACAAGGGTTATGCACCCAATAATGATAGGAGCAGGTGGTATGCCACCCACAAAAAATTGGTCACTACCTATCAGTGGCAGTTTGGTCTTATGGGTGGGCTCTGCGGCATTTTTCTCTTGTTTGAATATGGTGAGCAAGTCTTCCAAATGAATCTGGAAGAATGGGGCCTTGCGGCGATATTTCCCTTGATGGCATTTGCTTATTATGGCACCCTTCAATTTGGGGGCAGGCGTTTTAACCTACGCAACCTTGGACTGCTCAAACCCTTTATCATTGGCTTTATTTGGGCGGGTGTGGTCACTATCTATCCCCTATTATTTAATGCCATTGAAACGGGTGTGCACTATGCCCCGGATTTGATTGGTTGGTTATTCTTTGTCAAGAATTTTCTGTTTATCAGCATCCTTTGCATCCTATTTGACATCAAGGACTATGCAGCAGATCATAATGCCGCGCTCAAGACTTTTGTGGTGCGGTTTGGACTAAGAAAGACCCTGTTCTGGGTCATTATGCCCCTGGCTATCTTGGGTTTTGCGTCTTTTCTACGATTTACCATTTATAGAGAAATTGGCTGGGAAAGAATCCTCATTAACAGTATTCCCTTTCTGATGTTGATAATTGTTAGCTGGTCAATGCAACGTCGTAAAAGCATTCTCTACTATCTTGCAATCATTGACGGGCTCATGCTGTTAAAAGCAGCCTGTGGCATTATAGGTATGTACTATTTAAATTGATATTATGGCTAAGGCAAAAACAGACAAGAAAGAAAAAAAGAGTAAGTCTATATTGGGTGAGACCAATATGGGGTTTTTAAAGAACTATATCAATACGGCTTCTCCCGTTGGTTTTGAAACCGGTGGTCAGAAGCTATGGTTGGACTATATCAAGCCCTTTGTAGACACCACGTTTACGGATCCTTATGGCACGGCCGTGGGTGTGATTAATCCTGACGCGCCTTTTAAAGTGGTCATTGAAGCCCATGCCGATGAAATTAGTTGGTTTGTGAATTATATTAACGCAGAAGGTCTGATTTATCTGAAACGCAATGGTGGCGTGGATCACCAGATTGCGCCTAGTATGCGTGTACTCATTCATGGTAAGAAGGGTGCGGTAAAAGCGGTATTTGGATGGCCCGCCATTCATACCCGTTATAGCAATCCTGATCAAAAAGAACCACAACCAAAAGTAGAGAACCTATGCTTGGATTGTGGTGCAAGAACCAAGAAAGAAGCTGAAGCATTGGGTATTCATATTGGTGCGGTGGTTACTTATGCCGATGGTTATGATGAACTGGCGCATGACTTCTTGATTGGCCGTGCCTTTGATAACCGCGTGGGTGGTTTTATGATTGCAGAAGTAGCTCGTTTGCTCAAAGAACATAAAAAGACCCTGCCCTTTGGTTTGTATGTGGTCAACGCGGTGCAGGAAGAAATTGGTTTGCGTGGTGCAGAAATGATTGCCCGTAGAATCAAACCCAATGTGGCCATTATTACAGACGTGACCCATGATACCAGCACCCCCATGATCAGCAAGATTGTGGAAGGTGATATTCAGTGCGGTAAGGGACCTTCTTTGGCTTATGCCCCTGCTATTCATAATAAATTGCTCCAATTGGTGCAAGACGTGGCTGAGAAAAAGAATATTCCTGTGCAGTTGCGTACGCTTAGCCGAAGTACCGGAACCGATACGGATAGCTTTGCCTATGCCAATGACGGATGCCCTTCTGTCTTGATTTCCATACCGTTGCGCTATATGCACACCACGGTAGAAATGTTGCACAAGAACGATATTGAAGAGACCATCAAGCTCATGTATGAGACTTTGCTGGTCTTGACCCCAAAGACCAATTTGAGTTATCTATAGGTTTTTATACACAGGATCATCGGTAATGGGCATAAGCAATAGCCGCCTGTTACCGATGATTTTTTATTTTTGCGCCCATGAGTTGGATGGACAAAAAAGAGATTAAGGTAGCCGTACTGGATTTGTATGATGGTCATGCCAATCAGGGCATGCGTTGTATTGAGGAGATTGTACGTGAATGGGCGCACCAGCATGACCATAGTTATTCTTATCAGGTATTTAATGTGCGCCAAGAATTGGTGGTTCCAGATACTAGTTTTGACGTTTATATTTCCAGTGGTGGGCCCGGCTCTCCCTTAGATACGGAAGGAGAA
This sequence comes from uncultured Sphingobacteriia bacterium, assembly GCA_945957225.1. Classification (GTDB taxonomy): domain Bacteria; phylum Bacteroidota; class Bacteroidia; order Chitinophagales; family Chitinophagaceae; genus Sediminibacterium. The sequence goes on from CAMFKK010000346.1 coordinate 3,312, forward strand.
GCCTGGGACAATTTGTATATGGACTGGTTGCAGAAAATGGACCATTGGAACAAGAACCCTGAGAACCATGCAAAAAAACACGTCTTCTTTATCTGTCATAGTTTTCAACTGGCTTGTAGGTATTATGGCGTAGGTGTGGTTTGTAAACGCAAGTCAACATCCTTTGGCGTATTCCCCATTCACCGTTTGCACGATGGGGAATTAGAATCTGTATTGAATGGCATGCGTGATCCTTTCTATGCCGTAGATAGCAGGGACTACCAGGTAATTACACCCAATCACAAACGCTTGCGCGAGATGGGGGCCAAGATCCTGGCCATTGAGAAACATAGACCACACGTGCCTTATGAACGCGCCATCATGAGTATTCGTTTTACAGATGAGTTTATTGGCACACAGTTTCATCCAGAAGCCGATGCCATTGGTATGAGC
>CAMFKK010000347.1 GCA_945957225.1 uncultured Sphingobacteriia bacterium
CTGCAGAAGAGAACCAGCGTGTGTTCGGTTTATGCAATAACAGCAATTATCATGGACATAACTATGATTTAATTGTAAAAGTTGTAGGTGAACCAAACCCAGACACAGGATATGTGTTAGACATGAAAGAATTAAGCAACTTGATTAAGGTAGAAGTGCTTGATAAATTTGATCACAAAAATCTGAACCTAGATACCAAAGAATTTGCGCAGTTAAATCCAAGTGCTGAAAACATAGCCATTGTGATTTATGATTTGCTCAGAGATAAATTGGATCCTGCTCATGATTTACAAATAAGATTATATGAAACAGAAAGAAACTTTGTTGAATATCCAGCTTAATGGAGAAAAAATTGAGCTAAGCGATATGTTGATTGATGATATGGGTGACAACCATGTAAGCACATCAGTAGATACTCCAATGCGTGCAGATGCATTTGACCTTTCTGATGATGAGAAAGTGGAGCAGATTGCAAAACACTTTACAGCCATCATGGAAACATTGGGATTAGACCTTACAGACGATAGTTTAAAAGGTACACCAAAGCGTGTTGCTAAAATGTATGTGAAAGAAATTTTCAATGGTTTAAACCCGGCCAACAAACCTCATATGGCCATGTTTGAAAACAAATACCAGTACAACCAAATGCTGGTAGAGAAAAACATTTCTTTCTATAGCAATTGCGAACACCATTTTGTGCCCATTATTGGAAAAGCCCATGTGGCTTATATTAGCAATGGAACTGTAGTTGGTTTAAGTAAGCTCAATAGATTGGTGCAATATTTTGCCAAGCGTCCACAAGTGCAAGAAAGACTAACCATGCAGATTGGTAAAGAATTACAAAAAGCATTGGGTACAGATGATGTTGCGGTATTAATAGATGCCAAACACCTATGTGTGGCTAGTAGGGGAGTAGAAGATGATACTTCTTCAACTATTACTGCATTTTACAGTGGTAAATTTAAGGAAGACAAAACCAGAGAAGAGTTCTTAAAATACATTGAATTCAAAACAGAATTTTAATGAGCTAAGATTTTCTTGTTCCAATAATTACAGTTGAGCAATTGATAGAAAACCCCGATAAATTTTATCGGGGTTTTTGTTTAATTTTAACCCCTCAAACAAGCCATATGAGCAAGCACGCATATTTATTTCCAGGTCAGGGTAGTCAATTTATTGGAATGGGAAAACAGTTGTATGAAACCCATAACACTGCCAAAGTGTTGTTTGAAAAAGCCAATGAGATACTTGGTTTTCGAATTAGCGATATTATGTTTGATGGTACCGATGAGGCTTTGAAGCAAACCAATATTACCCAACCTGCCGTATTTATTCATTCTGTGATTGCTTATCAAACCTTGGTTGATCCACAACCTAGTTTGGTAGCTGGACATTCTCTTGGAGAATTTTCTGCCTTGGTGGCAAATCATGTGTTGCATTTTGAAGACGCTTTGCGCTTGGTGGCTATAAGAGCATCTGCCATGCAAAAAGCTTGTGAGCTTACCCCTTCTACCATGGCAGCCGTATTGGCACTGGCCGATGATAAGGTGGAAGAACTTTGTGCAACAGTTCAATTAGAAACTGGAGAAGTAGTGGTTGCTGCTAATTTTAATTGCCCAGGTCAATTGGTGATTAGTGGTACTTTGAAGGGAATAGAAATAGCTTGTGAAAAAATGAAAGCTGCAGGGGCTAAGCGAGCCTTGGTCTTACCTGTTGGTGGTGCTTTTCATTCCCCCTTAATGGCTCCTGCAAAAGATGAATTGGCTGCAGCTATTGAAGCCACTCATTTTAATACACCTATCTGTCCTGTATATCAAAATGTGGTAGCAAAAGCGGTTACAGATCCTGCTACTATCAAACAAAATTTGATTGAACAATTAACGGGTGCAGTAAGATGGACCCAATCGGTTCAAGCCATGGTACAAGATGGGGCTACTGAATTTACAGAAGTTGGTCCTGGTAAAGTTTTACAAGGATTGGTTCAGAAGATCCATCGCGAAGCAATAGTGAATGGTGTTAGTTAATGCTGCAATTGATCCATTCCCCATCAAAACTGGCATTGTATTTCTTGTAAAAATTAATGGCGGGTTCATTCCATTCCAACACCTGCCAAACCATGCCTTTTAGATGTTTCTCTTTGGCTTCAACAATCAAACGGTCAAACAATAATTTGCCCAATTGTTTGCCACGCATTTGTTCCGTAACCAAAATATCTTCTAGGTACATACGTTGTCCCTTCCAAGTACTGTACCTAATATAATAAAGCGCAAAGCCTTCCACTCTTCCATCAACTTCTGCTACAAATGCCCACCATACTGGATTTGGGCCAAAACCACTTTCCTGAAAATGCTCTAAAGTTACAGTTACTTCCTCAGGTGCTTTTTCATAATCAGCCAATTCATGAATCAACTCCATAATCCTACTACAATCTGCTATAAGAGCCCTTCTGATATTGATCTGCATTGTACTAAATTCTTGTTTGAAAATTATAAACCTGTTAAAGACTGATCTAAATCGCTTAGAATATCGGCAATATTTTCAATGCCCACACTCATTCTAATTAAACCATCTGTAATGCCGTATTTCAATCTTTCTTCTACACTTAAACTTGAATGTGTCATGCTAGCAGGGTGAGAAATTAAGGTGTCAACTGTACCTAAGGAAACGGCGCGTACGCACATATTGAGCTTGTCAATAAATTGCATACCTGCTTTAAGTCCTCCCTTTAATTCATAACTCATGAGTGCTCCAGGATGCCTCATTTGTTTGAGTGCAATGGCATAGTCTGGGTGTGATTCCAATCCATTGTAATTTACTTTGGCAATAGCAGGATGTTGTTCTAACCATTTGGCCACTTCCATGGCATTGCTGCAATGTCTGTCCATTCGCAGTTCCAAAGTTTTCATGCCCTGCGATAATAAAAATGCATCAAATGCATTGCTATTGCCACCCATGAGCGTGTGCCATTTCCAACCAGTAGAATTCATAAATGCCAAATCCTTTCCAATTAAAACACCGCCAATAGCAGTGCCATGACCATTCAAGAATTTTGTGGTTGAATGAAAAACAAAATCAGCTCCGTGCTTAAAAGGTTGTTGTAAATAGGGTGTAGCAAATGTGTTGTCTACGGTTAAAATACATCCATATTGTTTGGCCAAGACCGATACGGAAGCCAAATCAATACATTGCAGAGTTGGGTTGGCGGGTGTTTCTACATGTATCAGTTTGATAGAACTGTCTTGTTTTAAAGCGTCTTCCACAAGGTTCAAGTCACGCATATTAATAATGCTGGTTTTTACACCTGCTTGCGCCAATATGGATTTAAACAATTCATTGGTGCCACCATATAAAGCAAAATGAGACAACACCGTATCACCCGCTTTTAAATTACTCATGAACATGGTGGTCATAGCCGCCTGCCCACTTGCATGTAATAATGCTTTTAATCTTAGTTGGTTCCCACTATCATCCTTGAGTCCAAATGCTTCCAATGCCGCAATAGTTTCTTCGGCAGCAGTGAAAGTAGGATTTCCCCAACGGCTATAAATTCTGGTTTTATCAGGTCCAGAATATCTTTCCATACCGCTTTCAGCAGTATCAAATGTAAAAGTAGAAGTAGCAAATATGGGTGTGATATGTGCGTATTCCGCATTCTCATGTCCGCTTGCATGAATGGCTACAGAGCTAATGCCAGTGAGTGGGTGTTTTGATTGCATAGATCTAAGA
>CAMFKK010000348.1 GCA_945957225.1 uncultured Sphingobacteriia bacterium
GTTTCAAGGGTGCTGAACAATTTGTCTGCGCTAATGCGGTGATAGCTATCTTCTACAAATTTCTTATCCTGCATCATGCGGTTGGCATAATCGTCTACCCACTGTTGGTTATCGCCCAAAGTGCCTAACTGACCACCCATATAACTGAACAATTGCATTTTAGCAAATTCACGGATATCTTCAGGAAGTACTTCAATCTTGTTGTCAGTTACCAATTTGCTACTGATTAGGGTCCATTTTAATTGGTTAATGAAACCAGGATAGTCAGCTTCTGCCTCTTCGGCAGTTTTGGGTTTGTCACCGCCAATCTGTAACCAACGTTTTAAGAAGGTCTCAGGAAATTCCATGTTGGTATTGTCTAACAAATGGTGGTAAATCTGATCGTGGATCTGATTACGGGTTTGTTGGGCAAAATGGGTTTCAATTTCAGCCTTCACTGCAGCGCGGAAATCAGCTTCAGTAGTGATTTCATTATTAGGATAAACAGTTGCAAAGAAAGTAGCATCCAATGCCGCTTTTTCAACAAAACCAATCTTGGTGATGGTCATTTTGAAAGTTTTGTCAGCGCTACCAGCTTCGTCTTTGTTTAAACCAAGATCAGAAAGAACTACTTCTCTTTCCTTGTCTTCAAAAGCGCTAGCCAAATGAACGTCAACTACATCGTCTTTTTTCTTACCAATCAACTGTGCCCTAAATGCAGGAGCAAAATATTTTACCAATAAGCTATTGGCTTTGTTAATACCGCCTTCCAGCATATTACCATCAGCGTCCAATTCAGTAAAAGTTACATTCAATACATGGTCTTCAGAGCTAGCCGTTTCAGGCTCAGTCATATTACCATTGCGTGTTTGCAGTCTTTCCACTTCTTCATTTACCATCTCATCAGTAACAATCACATTGTATTTGGTTACCTTAATATTAGACGCGTTCACATCAAATACGGGTTTTAAACCAACTTCAAATGCAAAGTCCACTTCACCAGGATTGTTCATGTCCAGTTTAGTGCCTTCGTTTTCCAATGGAATGGGTTGTGCAAAAATGTCCAATTGCTCCTTGTTCAGGTATTGGTTCATTTCTTTTTCAACGGTTTTCAACACTTCGTCCTGAAATATACTTGGACCATGCATTTTCTTTACCAAACCTGCAGGCACCATTCCTTTGCGGAATCCGGGGATATTGGCAGTTTTAGCAAAGGTTTTGAGGGTTTTCTCAAAATTGCCAAAATAGTCTTCCTTGTTCAACTTCACAATGAGCTTGTCATGCAGCAAGCCAATATTCTCGCGGGTTATTGTAGCCATAGTTGTGTTTTTAATTCTTGTTTTTTGGGTTGCAAAGGTAAGGGATTGGCCTAAATGCTGTTCATAGATTCTATATAGTACTGCTAAAATTGACCCCTAGAAAACTAATGTATTCATTATCAATTACTTATAAAAATAAGGCAGCCTGCGGCGATGTCTATTGATAGATAGCGGAGGGTAGAAAATAAAGAAAGACGTGAAAATCACGTCTTTCTTATCAGTGCGGATGACAGGGGTCGAACCTGCATGCCTCACGGCGCTAGATCCTAAGTCTAGTGCGTCTGCCAATTTCGCCACATCCGCATCAAGATTGCTTTTCATTACTGAGGTCTTAGGAATCCTAACAGTCAAGCGAGCGCAAAAGTAGGGGTTTTGTCTAAATGCTGCAAGAGTTTACAAAATTACGCTGCTGAATTATAAAATTGCTCAGAAACGGGTTTCGCAAACAACATGTTAAGTGCTGAATCGTTTACACTAATATTAATTGTCTCCCCCTAGAAAATTGATGGTCAAACAACAACGTTACAAACATGATTTTAATCAGTTTATAACCTGAGATGAATCATTTTACAAGTTGATGAGAATCATCCTTTAAGAAAATTACCCCGTGTAACTTTGTGGTATCATCTGGTGATAAAAGAACAGCATTTTTTAAACCCACATAAAAAACAAACATGAAAAACCCAACAAAAATCCTCAAACCTGGTCTGCTAGCACTGGTGTTGATGTTCACACTTGGTGCATTTGCACAAGTTAAGTACAGTAGTAAAAATGGTGTAAATCTGGTAGTGAGTGGTACTTCTACTTTGCATGACTGGGACATGAAATCTAGTCAAGGAAGTTTTGACGCAACATTCACGTTCAATGCAGCTGGTGCGCTTACAGGTATCAGTGCCCTAAGTTTTACAACACCTGCAACTGCGCTCAAAAGTGAAAAAGACGCTATGGACAAAAATGCATACAAAGCATTGAAAACAGACAAAAGCCCAAATATTAGTTTCACTGCTGCTTCTGCTACTGTTACAGCAGCTACTGCTACAGACTTTACCGTTAAAGCAGTTGGTAAATTAAATATTGCAGGTGCTCCAGTTGATGCAGAAATTATTGCTACTGGAAAAATCAATGCAGACAAAAGCATTACCGTAACTGGTGCCAAAAAAATCAGTATGAAAGAATTTGGAATGACTCCTCCAAGCTTCATGATGGGAACCATCAAAACCGGCAATGAGGTTACATTAAAATTTGACTTGAAATTGACAAAATAATATCTAAATCCATTACACACTATTATCAACCTAAAACTTTTTTTATGAAAATTCAAATGAACAGGTTTAAAATTGCAATGATGCTGTTGGCAGGAGCTTTACCTGTAGCCCTTTTTGCTCAGCAACCCAAGATCTCTAATTTCCGTCCTTATGACAAGACTGGTATCAATATGTTTGAAACCTTAAAGTCTGACACAGTTCCTTTTGAAGGATTGAAAGTAAGATGGGGTGCTGGTTTTACACAACAGTTCCAAAACTTGAAACACGAAAATCCTGATGCTATCAACAATACTGGTACAGGTGCTAACCGTCTATATCCTTTACAGAATGGTTTTATGACAGCCCAAGCCAACCTATTCATGGATGTGCAATTGGCTGATGGTATTAAATTGAATGTGACTTCTTATTTGAGTGCTAGACACCACAATGAAACTTGGGTAAAAGGCGGATATATCCAATTTGACAAAGTTCCATTCAAAGGCAAATTCTGGGGCGATATCATGAAGATTGCTACCGTAAAAATTGGACACTTTGAAGTGAACTATGGTGATCAACACTTCCGTAGAACAGATGGTGGACAAGCTTTGTACAATCCGTTTATGGACAACTATATCATGGATGAATTTGCTACAGAAATTGGTGGTGAAGTGTATTTACAAAAAGATGGTCTGTTTGGAATGGTGGGACTTACCAATGGTATGATCAAAGGTAATATTGACTCTGCTTATGTTACTGCACAGGATCCAAATGTTAGCCGTAATCCTTCTTTCTATTTGAAAGCAGGTATTGATAAGAAACTGAATGAAAATGTACGTGTACGTTTATCTGGTAGCTTCTATACCAATAGTAGCCAAGCTGGTAGTGGTTTAACCTTATATGGTGGTGACCGTACTGGTTCTAACTATCAAAACGTAATGGAAAAAGGTGCTCCAGGTGCATTGCCTGCTTCTACTGCAGTTGCTTTCTCTGGCCGCTTTAACCCAGGATTCAGCAAAAAGATTTCTGCAACCATGATCAACGCTTTTGTAAAAGTATACGGATTTGAATTCTTTGGAACTTATGAAGGTTCTAAAGGACGCACCAAAACTGAAACTGCTGACAGAAAAGCTACTCAGTTAGCTGCAGAAGGTATCTATCGCTTTGGTAAAGATGAAAACC
>CAMFKK010000349.1 GCA_945957225.1 uncultured Sphingobacteriia bacterium
TATTCTAAGATTCATAAAGAATAACGAAGAATATTTGTAAAGTTCGAATACGATAAAACCTTAATAGCCCAAATTAAAACCATTTCCTCTGCCAAGTGGAGTGTGTCTGAAAAATGCTGGCACATAGAGGCCAGCCGTGAGGTATTTGAGCAACTCAAAGAATTGTTTCCAACGATAACGGCACATACTGAAACTGCTGACAAGAACTATTTGAACCCCGATGCTCAAAAAACAAATCCCAAAGAAGAAAAACTTGATAAAACAACCATAAAACTGGTACAGTACCAAAATGGCCGTTACCGAATATTGAGCTGGTACAACCCTCTACTTACAGATTTATTGAAGAAATTTCCACAAAGCAAATACGACGTAAGCAACAAATGGTGGACGTGTAGCATTGATGACAAACAAAAGCAAAGTTTGGAGGCTTTTGCCAAAATAAACGGATACAAATTGTTATGGGTAGACGAACGCAAAAAACACATTTTAAAGCCACGCCCACAGCTTTTTGAAATAGAAAACTATCGCCACTGCCCCGACAAAATGATTGAAAAACTAAAGGCCGTGCGGTATTCTGAAAAAACCATTGAGGCCTACAAAGGGCTGTTTGAAGAGTTTATCAATTTTTACAATACCCGCAAAGTTGATGAGATTACCGAAGCCGAAATAATTGCCTATATGCGTTATTTGGTACAAGAACGGGGCATTTCTGCCTCTTATCAAAACCAAAGCATCAATGCCATAAAGTTTTACTATGAGAAGGTACTAGGTGGCAGCCGCAAGTTTTACCAGCTCGAACGCCCCCAAAAAGAAGACAAACTGCCCACGGTGCTCTCAGTAGAAGAAGTGCAAAAGCTGATAGCTAGCATAAGCAACCTAAAGCACAAAACCATGACCATGCTCTGCTACTCGGCAGGCTTGCGACTGAGTGAAATTATAAACCTGAAAATAAAGGATATAGATAGTGGACGAATGCAAATAGCTGTACGTGGAGGTAAAGGCAAAAAAGATCGTTACACACTGTTGTCGGAAAAGTTGCTGCCTTTGTTGCGGAAATATTTTTTGGAATTTAAACCTGCCGAATACCTTTTTGAAGGTGTAAATGGTGGCAAATATGCCGAGCGAAGCTTCCAGAATATAGTAAAAGAGGCGGCCCATAAAGCTAATATAAAAAAGAACGTAACGGTACACACGCTAAGGCACAGCTTTGCTACACACCTGATGGAAAACGGCACCGATTTACGCTACATACAAGTACTACTAGGCCACAGCAGCAGTAAAACTACTGAAATATACACACACATGACCAGCAAGGCCATGAGTGGTATAAAAAGCCCCCTTGACGATTTGGATTTTTGAGAAATATAACTTAAGATTGTGTTAACATGAAAGGACTTAACAAAGTAACACTGATAGGCAACCTAGGCAAAGATCCAGAAATAAGTATATTGGAAGGAGAAATAGCCCTAGCTAAGTTTACACTCGCCACCAACGAAAGCTACATAGACCAAAACGGGAATATGCAAACGATAACCGACTGGCATAGTATAGTGGCGTGGAGAAATTTGGCAGAAAAAGTAGGTAAATATTTACACAAAGGCAGCCATATATATATATGGAAGGTAAAATAAAAACACGAAGCTACGAAGACAAAGATGGAACAAAAAGGTACATAACTGAGATAATAGCGGACAGTTTCATTATGTTAGACAAATCTGCAGTCACACCTAATGAAGAAATAGACGCCATAAAGATAGAACGAGTGGCGTAATTGAACATGTTAGCAGTAACCTTATGACACGATACACAATAATAGTAGGACTTTGCTTGACACTGCTTGGTTGCGGACAGCGATCGGACAATAGTGATAAGACAAATTTCGTGGACACGACTTCCCAAACTGGTGACATTACAACTGAGACAAAAATTAATTTACCAGACACCTCCAATCAATATATTTATGACTTTATGAAGGTTGTTATTGCTGACCAAAAATTGGATTTAAGTTACGGATTGACAATTGAACCAGAACAAGGTTGTGACTTGTCACAAGACGACAAGAATTTTTTAAAGACGCTTTTAATTGAAAAGTCTACCCCAAAAAAAGATACGGGTGACTGGCGAAATATGACAATAACAATCAATCAACTTCCAAAATGTTTGACAAAAGCAGACATTGATGAAATGTTATCACAAAAGGACAAGTTATCCAATTTCACGTGGGACAATTCACGACTTGGTTTTAGCATTTCCAATGACAAAAATTGGTATTGCTTTTCACGACCACTTTTCTCAAAAGACAGACAGAAAGTTGTTATGATGATTAGAAACTTGTGTCCAGGACTTTGCGGAAAAGGCTGGACAGTTGTGTTTACAAAACAAAATAATAAATGGACCTCACAAACTGGCGGACAATGGATACACTAACAACAAAAAAGGCTACTACTAACACGGGTTTTGCGTCAGGCGGACTGACGTGCAAACTTGGAGCTTGTGCTTTTAATAAACATTAGTAATACATTGAAACTTTGTGCTCCGAAACCCGCCCGAACGCAAAGCCTGAAAACGTTAGTGGCAACTATAACACAGAACCTTCAACAATGAAACGACTTTGGATTTTAATATTAATCAGCAATAATTTGTTTGGACAAATCAATACAATGGAAAACCAGTATGAAAATTTGGATAGATTTAGTAAAACTATTCATTCATTAAATGACAGTTTAGGCAAAAAATATAGTATTTCAGAATATGCTTTTGATGTAGAGTGTATTTATGAAATAGGCGACCTAACCAAATTAGTCAAGGAAATGATAGGGTTAGGTGGATTTGAATGTAAACTCATAAAGGAAGGACAAGACAATTCAAAAAGTCAATATTACACTGTTTTTGAAATAGCAAATACGAAATATGAATTTAGAACTTCATCGGAAGGAGATTATGTTGACTTAGAAACAGTTATGCCTTCGTTAGAATTAATCGCTAAAAATAACAAACCAGACTATCAATATAATTTTAGCAACGCAGACGGTGGACAAATTGCATTTTTGATTTTTGCCAAAACATCAGAATTAGAAAAAGCTGTTGATGAAGGCTATCCTTGTTCACTTCGTAGTGGGCAATGGAGGTGGGACAAAGAATGGAAATGGGGCGTTTATTCCGATATTAAGGTTGAAAGATTACCCGACTTTGAAGAGCTAAAAGTGAAATATTTTCAAACACTTACTGAACTATACGCATTGGGTTTTAATGTTCCAAACCTCACTATAAATAGAATTTACATTGATGACATTTTCCAAAAAAAATCTATCGACATTGTAATTGACGGTGGACCAATGACAACATCATCTAATGAAATTCTTGGTAATCAAATACGGTGTTTTTGGGAAAGTTGGGGTGTATTACTTGCTTATACATTAGTTAAACATTATAACGGACAACCTTCGCTATACGACAAAAACGAAATGAAGCGAATTGAATTAACACAAAAGGAATATTTAGAAAAAGCAGAGGTAGCATTTGGAAAACGAAAATAGCTGCCACTAACATCGGTTTGGCAATATGGCGGCTGAAGTGCTTCTATGAACATTTGTGGAAGAACTAACATTAGGAACTTTTATGAACTTCAGTGCTAAAAATCCGCCACATCGCCAAGCCGTGAACCGTGTGTGTCTTGAATAGCAATTGTATTGCTAATGCTTTGTAAGAGATGAGAGAA
>CAMFKK010000350.1 GCA_945957225.1 uncultured Sphingobacteriia bacterium
GTCTTTACCTTTTTCATACAAACCCATTGCCCCAGAAACTGTTACTGTTCCATTGGTTCCTAGGTTGGCATTTTTCTTAAGGATAATATTGATTACTGCTCCACCTGCAGCGTCATATTTAGCACCAGGATTGGTAATGAGTTCAATTTTTTCAATTCCCGCTGCGCTGATATTGCTTAAAACCTGGTTGATATCGTTATAGGGCGATGACTTGCCATTAATTAAGATGTTCACAGAGTTTTTCCCAGCCAAAGTTACCTGTTCGTTTCTAACTATGACCCCGGGAACTTTTTGCAACACTTCAAGAGCATTGGCACCAGCTGATGCGGGACTATTCTCTACATTCACTACTAACCTATCGGACTTCTGTTCCAGAAAAGCTTTCTTAGCAACTACGGTTACTTCTGCTAAAGTGTTGGTTGCTGCGCTTAGCGCGATGGTTCCTAATTGAATAGGACTATTGATCAAGGCCACAGAAAGGTATTTTTTTTGATACCCCATGGCTGCTACCAAGATCAAAAAATTACCCTGCTTTGGTTCCGCAAATTCAAAATTTCCTTGAGCATTTGTCAATACTGATTGATAGATACTAGAGTCCTTTGCCTCTAATAATAGAACTGATGCTTGCTTGAAAGGTTTTTGCTGTTCGTCTACCACCCTACCCTTGATGCTGTGCTGCGCATTTGCTTCATGGAATAGCAAGAGCCAAAAAAGACAGCACAAGAATGGTTTCATATTCAATTAGTTTTCATTGATACGTTTTAATAAAACGGATGTTACAGACACATAAAAAAAGACTGCCCTAAGACAGTCTTTTCTTTTTTAGTGATATTCGTTTATTCGTTGATTGCAGCTATTCCTGGCAATACTTTTCCTTCAAAATATTCCAGCATGGCTCCACCACCAGTGGATACATAACTCACTTGGTCAGCAAAACCAAATTGGTTTACAGCAGCAACACTATCGCCCCCGCCTACCAAGGAGAATGCACCTAATGTAGTAGCTTCTGCTACAGCTACCGCAATGGCTTTTGTTCCGTGTTGAAATTTCTCCATTTCAAACACACCCATGGGTCCATTCCACAAAATGGTTTTGGAACTTTTGATCACATTACTAAATTGAGCAGCAGCATTCTCACCAATATCCAATCCCATCCATCCATCAGGAATATGGTTACTTGGTGCAGAAGAAGTATTTGCCGTTGCAGAAAAAGCATCTGCAATTACAGAGTCAGAAGGCAGGTGAATATTAACGCCTTTGGCTTCTGCTGTTTTTAATAATTCCAATGCCATGTCTAAACGGTCATTTTCACAAAGAGAGTTGCCAATCTGACCACCTTGCGCTTTCATAAAAGTATATGCCATACCACCACCAATGATAATATCGGTAGCTCTATTTAGCAGGTTTTCAATAATCAAAATTTTGTCAGAAACCTTGGCACCACCAATAATGGCAGTAAATGGTTTCTCTGCTTTATGCAATACAATTTCTGCACTAGCAACTTCACCATTCATCACCAAACCAAACATCTTTTTGTCTTTGGCAAAAAACTGAGCAATCACCGCAGTAGAAGCATGTGCACGATGCGCTGTTCCAAATGCATCATTGACATATACATCGCCCAGCTTACTGAGTTTCTCAGCAAATGCAGCATCCCCTTTTTCTTCTTCTTTATAGAAACGCAAATTTTCTAGCAACAATACTTCTCCAGGTTGCAATGAAGCAGATAATTCAGCGGCAGTTGCTCCAATACAATCATCCGCAAATTTTACAGTTACTCCTCCCAATAATTCACTCAAGTGGTTGATCAAATGTTTCAAAGAATATTTTTCTGTTGGACCATCTTTTGGTCTTCCTAAATGGCTCATTAAAATCACGCTTCCACCGTCTGCCAAGATTTTTTTAATAGTTGGCAGGGTAGCACGCATGCGATTATCATCAGTGATAACAAATTCCGCATTCAAGGGTACATTAAAGTCTACACGGATCAAGGCTTTCTGGCCATTGAAATTGTGTTGTGAAAATTGACTCATGGTAAAGGATTTAAAAATGAAAACCGCAGAGACAAACTGGCACAGAGAAAATTACTCGGCGCTGCGTCTCTGCGGTTTAAAAATAAATATCGAGGTCAGATTAAGAAATCAGACCAGCAAAATGCTTTACAGTTCTTACCAACTGTGAAACATAACTCATTTCATTGTCATACCAGCTTACGGTTTTTACCAATTGCTGATCGCCAACAGTCATTACTTTAGTTTGAGTGGCATCAAACAAAGAACCAAAGCTAGTTCCTACAACATCAGAGCTAACAATCTCGTCTTCTGTATAACCAAAGCTTTCATTGCTTGCGGCTTTCATAGCTGCATTAATTTCTTCAGCAGTTACTTTTTTAGACAATACAGAAGTCAATTCAGTTAATGAACCAGTGATTACTGGAACACGCTGCGCGCTACCGTCTAATTTGCCTTTCAACTCTGGCAATACCAAACCAATGGCTTTTGCAGCACCAGTGCTGTTTGGAACAATATTGCTTGCAGCAGCCCTAGCCCTGCGCAAATCTCCTTTTGGATGTGGCGCATCCAAAGTATTTTGGTCATTGGTATAAGCGTGAATGGTAGTCATGATACCAGTTACAATACCAAATTGGTCATTCAAGGTTTTAGCCATTGGAGCCAAGCAGTTGGTAGTGCAAGAAGCGCAAGAAATGATGGTTTCAGAACCATCCAAAATAGCGTGGTTTACATTGAATACAACGGTTTTCAAATCTCCAGTTGCAGGAGCAGAAATAACCACACGCTTAGCACCAGCAGTGATATGTGCGGCAGCTTTGTCTTTATCAGTGAAGAAACCAGTAGATTCAATGACTACGTCTACACTGTGAACACCCCAAGGAATTTGGGCTGGATCACGCTGTGCATAAATCTTAACGGTTTCACCATTTACAACAATTGCATCTTCTGTAGCAGTAACTTCTGCATCAAAACGGCCTTGAGCGCTATCATATTTCAACAAATGAGCCAATACTTTAGGGCTAGTTAGGTCATTGATGGCTACTACATCAATTCCTTCCATATTATAAATTTGACGGAAAACCAGACGACCAATACGTCCAAAACCATTAATGGCAACTTTAACTGTACTCATTATATAAGCATTTAAATGAAAAATCAAGTTTAGAGGTTGCGAAGTTAACGAATTCATGGAAAAAATGATGTGTAAAGTTTACATGAAGATTTTCCCTAAAGCATCTATTTTTTAGAAAAACTTGCAAAAATTTTTGGTTGAAAGCATCGCCTCCCCTATTTTTGCAACCCATTATAAAAATGGCCGGTTCGTCTATCGGTTAGGACAGCCCCCTTTCACGGGGCAAAGACGGGTTCGATTCCCGTACCGGCTACAAAACCTTTCAACTCTGTTGAAAGGTTTTTTAGTTTACGAACGTTGCAAACTAGTTTGCATAAGTGAGTAAGCTAAAAAACCGCAACCCGAGCGCAGCGAGGGTTGCAAAGGTTTTGGGTAAATCCCCCACCAGGGAAGACTGCCTAGCGCAGCGCTGGCAGTCAATCCCGTACATGATCTCCAAACGGTCTGCCGAGCGCAGCAATGGCAGACCATCCGTGAATGACCTCTTTTTCATCATGTCTTTAGAGAAATCACCTCAGCCTTGCAAAGCTTGGCAAAAGCTTGCCTTGCGAAGCTTGGCAAAAGCTTGCCGA
>CAMFKK010000351.1 GCA_945957225.1 uncultured Sphingobacteriia bacterium
CCCCGGCACTCCGTGCCAGGGCTTTGTGGCCTCGTCAGGAATCGAACCTGAATCAAGAGCTTCGGAAACTCGCATACTATCCGTTGTACTACGAGGCCATTATGCTTCTAATGGAAGCAAGATCCTTTCTTAGGTGGCAAAAGTAATGTTTCATCCTTTATTGACGCAATTCGGCAAAAATTCGGTCTACTTCTGGCTTTTTGCATAGGCCTGTACCATGGTTCATGGTAGCGGATGTGCCTGAGGCAACGCCATAACAGAGAATGTCTTTCCAGGACCAGTCTTGGGCTAGCCCCATGAGCATGCCAGCCACCATGGAATCGCCGGCGCCAACGGTGCTATGCACTTCTACTGCTGGTGGTTTTACTTGATGGGATTCGGAAGCGGTAACCAGTAATGCCCCATCGGGACCCATGGATACGGCCATGACTTCACAACCGCCTTTGGCAATGATGGATCGGGCGGCAGCCAAAATTTCATCTGGGGCAAGTCTTTCTTTTCCAACCAAACTACTCAGCTCACCCAAATTGGGTTTGCACAAAAAGATCCCTTCTTCCACAGCGTGTTGCAAGGGCTTACCCGATGTATCTACTACCAATCTTGCTGATTTGCGTTTGGCTAGTGCCGCTAGCTTACCAAAAAAATCAGGAGGAATTCCTGGGGCTAAACTTCCACTGGCAACTATATAGTCAACGCCCTGTTGAGCTTCTAAAAAATCCAAACACTGTTGCCATTCCGTTTCACTAACCTTGGGACCTTCCATGCCAAATCTATATTGTTTGTTCACGGATACATCTACTACAATAAAATTTTCACGCGTGTCTTCAGCAATTTCAAACTCATGAAAGGTTGGTAATTCCTGAGCCAATAATTGCGAGAATTTTTTTCCCGTGTAGCCTCCTGCCAAATACAATGCAGTTGAACTTCCTCCTAATTTATGAATGGCCCTAGATACGTTAATACCGCCACCGCCTGGTTCTAATACGGCATCAGAGCAGCGTAGTTTTTTTTCAGGCACCAGTTTGTCTATCTCAATGCTTTTATCCAAAGCCGGATTTAATGTAAGGGTGATAATGGTTTTCATGATAGTTATTTAACGCAGCAGTTCTTGAATGGCTGCAGGAAAAAATATTCGGGTAGGTACACTGTTCATGATTTTGAGATCTTCTACAAAGGAAGAATCATTATCTAAGAATCTGAGCACAGAATCGGGTGGATTTTTTTCAAAGATTTGGGAGAAGATTTGATCACCTTTCATTTTGTGTTTAACCAATACGTTCAATAAGACCGTATCATAAAATTCACCCGAGATTTGCTTGAATCCCTTGTGGTTAAAATAGCTATGCCCTTTATTTAATCCATCCACTATAGCTGCTGTTCTTTTCTGAATAAATTGAAATGCATAACCACTACTCCCCTTGATTTGACCACCAGCTCCACCCATTTGAACCAGCCTGCCTTCTTGCAAAGAAAAAGGTTGATTGGTCATGGGAATGATGCCAAATTCTTCGTGGGTAATCTGGTATTGTCTGATCTTTAATTTCTCAGATATATAATCGCGCAAAGCCTTGCCATAAGCCTTTTCAGGTAATAAGGTTTCGGTGAACAAAGTATATTCCACCAAGGCCCTAGTACTGCTGGTTGGCATTACATACATAAAAGTGGTGCCTGCAGATTGATCCACTTGAAAATCCATCAGCGTAGCAATAGCTGGGTCAAAAACAGGTTCAACTGTTTCAATCACCCATCCTTTAAAATGTTGTAGCAAATGGTATTGCCCTTTTTTTCCAGGAACCGTTTTATTAGAGGCAAATGCGGGAATACTATTGAATACAAAGTTGGCCTTAACATAGCCGGAGGCAGTGGTTACGGTAATATTAGAAGCACCATCCACTATTTCCAAAACAGTTTCTTGCAAGAATTGAATATTCGGAAAATTCGAAACTTTATTCAAGACCATTTGATAAAAGTCAATTCCCTCAATCATTTTATATTGATAGGGATGCAATTGCAATAGACCTGAAAAATCGTTAGAAGCAAACTGAACCTGTTGCCAACTATGTTTTACAATGGATTCAAATAGTCCTGTTCCCGCTTCCCAAAAACACCAAGTACGGTCATTGCTTTGCTTGGGCGATGCGTCAATGATCAAGATGCGTTTTTCAGAAAAGAAAGGATCTTCCATTAGACGCATGAGCAAACTCAAACCCGCACAACCTGCCCCTGTAATGATATAATCATAGTGATTTGTCTGAATAGGGTTATGTTGGCTAGCAGCTTCCAAGGCTTAAGAATTTATTGGGCTTTGTTTTGTAAAGCCTCGTCTCTTCTAACCTTGTCCCAGTATTTTTTGGCTACTAGTAACATACCAAAGCTTTCTCCTTCTTCCTTGCCTAAGTGTTTGTGGTGCATTTTATGCGCCCAACGAATGGCTTTGATATATCTGTTATTGCTGCGTGTAAACAATTTGAAACGCTGGTGAATGATAATTTCATGCACCAAAAAATAAGCAAAACCATAGAGCGCAATTCCTGCTCCAATTGATACTACCCAATAGACTTGGTTCATACTACCCAACATAATACACAACCAAGAGGGGATGGCAAAAATGACAAAGAAGGCATCGTTCTTTTCAAAAAATCCGTCTCCTTTTTGGTGATGGTCTTCATGCAAATACCACAAAAATCCGTGCATCACATATCGGTGGGTGGCCCAAGTAACGGGTTCCATGATAAGAAAAGTGGCTAGGGTAATCAATACATAGTATATCATAAAAATGTTCTTAGTGCTAAGAAAAAAAGTGCTTGTACAATTAACAAGTGAGCTGCAAAAGGGTTGCTTTTATTGAATTTCAATTTGCCAAATAACCAAAGCAAAGCCATACTAATCACAAACCAACAACCATAATTAAAATTGGGAACCAGGTTGTCTTTCCAATCCCAGAAACCCAGTTTCATGGCAACGGGTTCCATAACCCAGTCAAAAAAAGTAGCTAGAAAAGCGCCGTCTAAAAGCAGGGATAATTTCTCTACCCAACCCGCCATATTGATGTCTAGCATTTCATATTGTAAGTGCAACCAACCATGCAATTGGTGCATAACAACCCCACAACAAAAAACCAATACAAACCAGTTGATCCCAATTAACCAAGGAACCCCATTGAGTTTGGCACCCATAACAGTTCCGTATTGATAAATGCCAAAAAGGGCTCCCGTATTTACCCCAATCATTTCTACACCCATGCCTGTAACAAATGCAGCAAGCAAGAATAAAAAGAAAGACAGGTTTTTTTCTGGTTGGTTCCAAATCAGCAAGCCCGCCATTAAGATTAAATTCAAACTGGTATTTTGAATAAACCAATCCTTGCTACCGCTCAATAGAATACCCACTGCCCCACAAAAATGGAAAAGGATGGCAATTCCAGTAGCAATGTTTTTTCTATTTAATACAATGGTCATTCAACTATGATTGGTTCAACTAGTGTTTTACATCTTTCTCTACCATGCTACCCATGATCTGTGCACTTTTCAAACAAAGTGGGATCCCTCCACCTGGATGAACAGACCCTCCTACAAAATACAAACCTTTCAAGGCTTTTGAAAAATTAGGATGTCTTAGAAAGGCTGCCATTTTTGAATTGGAACTGGTGCCATACAAAGAACCCATATAGGATGCTGTTTTGGATTCAATTAAAACAGGGTCTAATAC
>CAMFKK010000352.1 GCA_945957225.1 uncultured Sphingobacteriia bacterium
GTCAAAATGTGGGGTGTCTCCACGAATCACGGTGCCCAAAGTAATATAGGCATCGGGAGGAGTCTTGCAATAGGCGTAATGATTCTTTACAGCAAAAGGAATTTCAAAAGCCCCAGGAACGGTTAGTGTTTTACAAGCAATTCCTTGTGCTTTTAAAACGCGTTTAACACCTGCTTCTAGCTTATTAATGATAGCAGCATTCCATTCTGTTTTCACTATAACAACAAAGGCATCCTTGATAACAGGGATGCCTTTGCTTAATGCAGTATTGCCTTGAGTAGCCATTAGCTATTAGTCGTTTTTTTCAACACTTAAACGGTAAATATATTTATCAGCCTGAAACCCTTTATCTGTTTTAGGGAATTTGGTTTTGATCTCTTTGTACAGGTCCAAAGCTTCTTTGTTCTTGCCCAATGTCTCGCTTAACAAAGCCGCACGGAATAAGTATTCTGCAGAATTGGCTTCGTCAGTTTCAAAAGAATTACCAGCTTTTTTGTAGGTAGCTATGGCGTCATCGTTTTGCTTTAATTCTGCATAAGCATCTCCCAAATTACCCAGAGCCAACAATTGAATTTGTTTAGCATCGGTTGAGAAATCTTTTAGGTATTTCACTGCATTGCTAAAATCGCCTAAGTGCAAATAACTTACACCAGCATAGTATTTAGCCAGGTTAGCAGTTTTGGTACCACCAAAATTATTGATGATATACAATGCACCCTTGCTCTGTCCATCGCCATTTAGCACTAGGTTAGAAGAGTCCATCATAAAATAGCCCTGTACTTTGATAATTGCTTCAGCAGCTTTGTCTTCTTTGGGTTTTACAATATATTGGGTATATCCAATCCATCCGGCAACAATCACCAAGATGGCTACTAAAACGCCCAAAATGGTTTTGCCGTGATTATGTAAAAATTGTTGCGCTTTTGCTACGGGTTCAGTTGCTTCGTGGTGCGCATGCGATTGGTGATGCTCGGTCATGTTTGTATTTTAATAAGAATTTTTAAATGGATTAGTCCACAATAAATGGATAGTTAGCGTCTATATAAACGTCCTTAAGTACTTCGCTATCATCAGGCCAAGGGCTTTCTTCGGCAAAGCGAACGCTTTGATCAACTACAGCGTTAATTCTATCGTCAATGGCTTTAATATCCTCTTCTGTTCCAAATCCATTGGCCAAAATGGTATTTTTTACCTTGATAATAGGATCCTGGTCTTTGTACTCATCCACTTCTTCCTTGGAGCGGTATTTCTGAGGATCAGAAACGGAGTGACCTTTATAGCGATAGGTTTTTAATTCCAATAGGGTAGGACCATCTCCTTCACGGGCTCTTTTTACTGCGCGGGCAACTGCTTCGTGAACAGCTTCAGGCGTCATACCATCTACTTTATCAGCAGGCATTTCATAAGCGTCTGCTAATTTGTAGATATCAATCACGTTAGAAGTTCTTTCAATACTAGTACCCATGGCGTAGTTATTGTTCTCGCAGATAAACACTACGGGCAATTTCCACAACATGGCAAGGTTAAAAGTCTCGTGCAACATTCCCTGACGGGCTGCACCATCTCCAAAATACGTTAAGCATACATTATCCGTACCCTTGTATTTTTCAGCAAAAGCCAGTCCAGCACCAGTACCAATTTGGGCACCTACAATACCATGACCGCCAAAGAAAAAGTGTTCAGCGCTAAAAAAGTGCATACTGCCTCCCTTCCCCTTTGAGCAACCTGTGGCTTTACCATATAATTCAGCCATACAAGCATCAGCAGATACACCCTTGGCCAAAGCTAGACCATGGTCACGATAAGCCGTGATAAAAGGATCAGACTGTTGGGTTGCTGTCATACAACCGGCTGCAATGGCTTCCTGTCCAATATAGGCATGAAAGAATCCACGGATTTTTCCGGCCATTTTGTACATTTCTTCCGCTTTCAATTCAAACTGACGAATCAGTTGCATCAGTTCATACCAGTAGAGGTAGGTTTCTTTTGAGAATTTCATGGACAATCTTGCAAATTTTGGACGCAAATATAGGGGTTAGTTGCTAAAAAAGCCCTCTATGTGGAAAAGCGTTTGGCTATTAGGCTGAAATAGTTTGGAGCATTTTTGCAGATTCAGGAATGGCATTAGGATCAGGGATGCTTATTTGTGCCAAAAACTGATTTTCCAAGACGGTTGCATAAGTATTAAAATAAACAATCACATCTTCCCTTTGATTTCTTTTCAACCACCTAAATCCACCAGGTAATTGTTCCAAAACCTCCCGATTATTCAAGTACTCTAAATGATGAATATCCGTTGGTGTTAGACCTATTTCTTCTAATTTCTTTAATAACAAACTAAAAGGAGCCTGTGAAACACTACAGGTTTCCTGGCTCAGTTCTGTCCATTCCCCAATTCCGGTATGGGCATAGGTTAATATTTCTTCCTGACTTAATTGGGCAACTACTTGTAATAAATTACCACAATTGCAAGCGCCATGGTTTCCCCAAGCATAATGTACACCTGTAGAAAGACGTTTTGCTGTAACTCTTAAAGCATCAATTAAAGCAAGGTTTGGATGAGCCATTGTTTTTAGTTTTTTAAAATAACACCATACAAAAGAAAAGGTTCTGCTATTGTTATGCCCTATTTTTTTACCGTTCATCCCATTTATGGGCAGAATTTGAACCCTCATTCTGTTTAAGTGTTAGTGGTCTATAATTAAACAAAAAATATGAAAATGAAATTTTTAGCCACAATGATGATTGCCGTTGTAGGTTTAGTAGGAACTGTATCTGCACAAAAAACTGTTGTTGACATTGCTGTTGGATCAAAAGACCATAGCACATTAGTTGCAGCGGTAAAGGCAGCAAGCCTAGTTGAAACCTTGCAAAGCGCTGGACCATTTACTGTATTTGCTCCAACAAATGCAGCTTTTGCAAAATTGCCTGCTGGAATAGTAGAGACATTACTAAAAGCAGAAAACAAAGCAACCCTTGCTAAAATCTTGACTTACCATGTTGTAGCTGGAAACTTAGATGCTACAGCAGTTGTAGCTGCTATTAAAGCGGGTAATGGTAAAGCAGTGGTAAAAACTGTAAGTGGTGGTGCCTTAACTGCTTCCTTGAAAGATGGTAAAGTAATTTTAACAGATGAAAAAGGTGGTGTTGCAACCGTAGTTGCTACAGATCTTAAAGCTGGTAATGGTATTGTACACGTGATTGATACCGTAGTATTACCTAAATAATTTGGTTGGTTTGGTAACTAAAAGGGGTAAGCAATTTGTTTTGCTTACCCCTAATTTTTTGGACCTAACCCAGATTATGCTTCATTCAAAAACGCATATCTGTAATCGGTAGGTGGATTGAAAGTTTCTTTGATAGTTCTGGCACTCAACCAACGATAGAGATTCAATTGGCTTCCTGCTTTGTCATTGGTACCTGATGCCCTAGCACCACCAAAAGGTTGTTGACCCACCACAGCACCCGTTGGTTTATCATTGATATAGAAGTTACCAGCAGCATTACGCAACTTATTGGTTGCCAATTCAACAGCTGCTCTATCTTGACTTAAAATTGCACCCGTTAAAGCATAATTAGAAGTACCATCCAATAATTCCAAAGTGGCTTCAAATTTCTCAGCAGGGTATATATAAATGGTTAGAACTGGTCATTAGATCTCTTCACACATGGTTGTGTATTTAGGATCCTTGGTCAGAAT
>CAMFKK010000353.1 GCA_945957225.1 uncultured Sphingobacteriia bacterium
TCCCTGTTCTATGCTGACTTATATGGCACTACCAGTTTTGAAGAAGCAGTGGAACGCGTAAAAGTTTTTGCAGCTGCTCATCCAGACCTTGCTTGGATTCAAGGAAGGGGATGGGACCAGAATAAATGGCCTGGAAAAGTATATCCCTCTAATGAGATTTTAAACAAAGCATTTCCTGATAAACCAGTGATCTTGCAAAGGGTTGACGGGCATGCATCCATTGCCAATCAAAAAGCCATGGACCTAGCTGGTTTGAAACCAGGTCAAACCATAGTTGGCGGAAGTATTGAAACCATAAATGGAAAATTGACAGGCGTACTCATTGACAATGCAGATAACCAAGTCTATGCACAAATACCTGCACCTGATAAAGCCGTTTATCAAAAATGGTTGCAAGCCGCCGAGAAAAAATGTGTGGAACAGGGCTTGACTACTATTACAGATTGTGGACTTAGTGCTGCAGATGTAGATGCCATTGATGCTTTGCAAAAAGAAGGAAATCTACATATGCGTTTGTTTGTGATGCTTAGTGACAATGACGCTAATTTGGAAAAATATTTAAAGAAAGGGCCTTACAAAACGGATCGGTTATTTGTCAATGGATTTAAAGTCTATGCCGATGGCGCATTGGGTAGTAGGGGGGCATGTTTGTTAACGCCATATGCAGATAAGGCGGGATGGTCAGGATTTTTATTACGCAATCCTAGTCACTATGACTCATTGGCTAAAGTGCTTTCTGCGTCTGCGTTTCAGATGTGTACACATGCCATTGGCGATAGTGCTAATAGAGCCATTTTACAGATTTATAACAAGTACTTACAACCGGGGAATGACAAAAGATGGCGTATTGAACACGCACAAATTGTACACCCAGCTGATTTTAAATTATTTGGTTCTGCTGCAATAGTTCCATCTGTTCAACCTACGCATGCAACCAGCGATATGTATTGGGCAGAAGAGCGTTTGGGAAAAGAAAGATTAAAGGGTGGATATGCCTATAAACAACTCTTAGAACAAAATGGATGGTTGCCATTGGGAACCGATTTTCCAGTAGAAGATATTTCTCCATTCAAGACCTTTTTAGCTGCCGTGGTTAGAAAAGATGCCAAGGGTTTTCCGGCTACAGGATTTCAAATGGAGAATGCTTTGACCAGAGAACAAGCTATTAGAGGAATGACTATTTGGGCTGCCAAAGCAGGATTTTTAGAAAAAGAAGTAGGTAGTTTAGAAAAGGGAAAAAAGGCTGACTTTATTGTCTTAGACCAGGATCTAATGACCGTTGCTGAAACCGCTATTTTAAATACCAAGGTCCTACATACCTATATTGGAGGAAAGCGGGTTAACTAATTGAGCTAAAGCCAAGGCTTTGATTTGTTTTTTGAAGTGCAATTCTGTTAACTTTAAAGACAAACTAACGCAATGCCCTTGCTCAAACCCAAAAAAATATTCTGGACCATTTTATTGATAGGCCTAGTTGTAACGGCCCTTGTCACTTATTTATCAAGAACCAAAGTTGATTATAATGCAGAAGTAAAACCCATTCTGAACAAACACTGCATTAGTTGTCATGGAGGTGTGAAAAGACAGGGTGGTTTTAGTTTGCTTTTTAGATCAGAGGCTTTAGCCATTAACAAATCTGGCAAGGCAGCCATCATTCCTGGTGATGCTGCTGCTAGTGAAATGATCAAAAGATTATCAGCCAAAGATCCTGAAGAAAGAATGCCTTATAAGCATCCGCCATTAGCATCTAAAGAGATTGAACTATTAACCGATTGGATTAATCAAGGTGCGCAGTGGGGTAATCACTGGGCTTATACTCCCATTTCAACACCAACTATTCCTTCTAACAAAACAGGATTCCTGGGTCTTGGTGGAAAACCAGATTGGATTAAGAACAATGTGGATCAATTCATTTTTGAACAGATCAAAGACCATGGATTGCAACCATCGCCACAGGCAGAAAAAGCCATTTTGTTAAAAAGGGTAAGTATGGATTTGATTGGGATGCCTGCGCCTGAAACCATGGCCAAACAATACTTACAGAGTAATGACCCACAAGCTTACCAACAATTGGTAGACCAATTATTGGCATCGCCAAGATATGGAGAAAGATGGGCAAGTCTTTGGATGGATCTTGCACGCTATGCCGATACCAAGGGTTATGAAAGAGATGATTCCAGAAGCATTTGGCGATATAGGGATTGGTTAATCAAAGCATTTAATGAGAATAAACCCTATGACCAATTCTTAGTGGAACAATTAGCCGGAGACTTATTACCCAATCCTACAGCAGCCCAATATATTGCTACAGCTTTTCATAGAAATACCATGACCAATGATGAGGGTGGAACGGATAATGAAGAATTTAGAACAGCGGCTGTGATTGACCGGGTGAATACTACTTGGGAAACATTAATGAGTACCACATTTGCTTGTGTGCAATGTCATAGTCATCCCTATGACCCCTTTAAACAAGAAGAATATTATCAGTTCTTGGCATTCTTTAATAATAGCAGAGATGAAGATACTTATGACGAGTATCCTACTTATAGAGAATTTCATAACAAAGACAGTTTGCAGTTTTTGAGTTTGGAAAAATGGCTCAATAAAAACGCCCCCGACCAAGCAAAAGCCTTGCAATTATTTCTAAAAACAGGACAGCCTGCTATCAATAGTATTCAGGCAGACCAGTTAACCAATGCGGCGCTGGCCGATACCAAATGGTTGGTTTTGCGCAATCATGCAAAAGCAAGAATTCCTGCAATTGACCTGACTGGAAAATCAGAAATTTTATTTAGGTATACCAGTGGTAAACCAGCTGGGATTTGGGAGATTAGCATTGACAAAATAGATGGGCCTGTTATTGGCAAATTACAAGTGCCGGCCACAAAGAATGGCTGGAATTTAGGCACCATGCCTATATTACCTACCAAAGGTGTACACGATTTATTTTTTCAATACCAAAACCCAAGTCTTACAACGGCTGAAGCATCAGGAATGCAATTTGATTGGTTTTATCTCACCAATCCCTTTCCGGGAAAAGGATTGCCTGGTTATGACAGTGCCTTGGCACAATTTAAAAACTTGATTCATGCCAAAGATGTAACCAAGACACCTGTGATGATGGAAAATCCAGCCAATATGCAAAGAACCACCCATGTTTTTGTGCGAGGTAATTGGTTGGTAAAAGGAAAGACGGTTAGCGCAGCTGTTCCAGCATCTTTGGGTAAGCTTCCAGCAGGGGCTCCCAATAACAGATTGGGGATGGCCAAATGGATGACAGATCCTCAAAACCCCTTGGTGTCAAGAACCATGGTGAATAGAATTTGGGAACAGTTTTTTGGTGCTGGAATTGTTGAGACATTGGAAGACATGGGCACGCAGGGAATAGCACCAACACATAGGGAATTGTTGGATTATTTGTCTTGGCAATTCATGCATGAATATGGTTGGAATTTGAAAAAGCTGATGAAAGAAATAGTCATGAGTGCTACCTATCAACAAGCATCACATCTAAACCAACAATCTGTAGAAAAAGACCCTTACAATAAATTATATGCAAGAGGTCCAAGGGTTAGATTGTCTGCAGAACAAATTCGTGACCAGGCATTGGCAATTAGTGGTTTAATGAGTGATAAAATGTATGGTCCAGGTGCTGTCTCTTATACACATCTGACGCTGCCGACGACTAGTCGAGTG
>CAMFKK010000354.1 GCA_945957225.1 uncultured Sphingobacteriia bacterium
ACTTTATAATGGCTATATTCTAGAAATTCCTGTAAGGATTCTCTAATTTGAACATCATCTTCTATCACTAGAATTTTCTCGTGCATGTTTAATTCAAATTATACGGTAATTCCAAACTGATTTTAGTATACTTTCCAATTTCACTATCAATATCCATTGTCCCTTTGTGTTGTTCAATAAAATATTTAACCACCACTAATCCCAATCCTGTTCCTTCAATTTTGTCTACATTGGTTCCTCTTGAAAATGGTTCAAACAGTTTTTTCTGATCCTCTGCACTAATGCCAATTCCCTGATCTTCAACAATAATTTGACATTTCTTTTTCAGAAACTTAATAACTAAGGTAGGTGCTGGTTTACCTTCAGAATATTTGAATGCATTACTCAATAAATTATTGACAATATGAAACATCATTCTCTTATCAAAATGAATGTCAACTGGTAAACCTACAACCATAAAGTCTATGCTTCTCCTGTCTTTCCAAGGTTGATAATGTTCTTTTATCAAATCTTCTAAAAAACCAACAACAGAAAGTTCTTCAATTTGCAGTTGAAATTTACCAGACTCCACTTTGCTTACAAATAGGAATTCATTTAGTAGGTTGGTCATGCCATCAATTTGATGGGTTATGGTATTGGTATAACGTTCAATGCCAGAAACCCTAAAATGCTGCAATCTCATCAATAGCAATTCTGTGTTTGATAAAATCACAGAAAGTGGTGTTCTCAATTCATGAGAGACCATACTCATGAAATTGGTTTTCAATTCATTTAAATATATCTCTCTTGACAAGTTTTTCTTAAACTCTTCCACAATTCTAACCTGTTCAGTAATATCAGTGAAAAAGACAATGATCCGGGGCGATTTCCAATCTTTTTGAATGAATTTGGCAAATTGGTATTTCAAATTCACTTTATCACCCTGTTTGGTTTGGATAGTCAATTCTCTACTTCCCGTCAAATGCTTTTCATTTTTAAAATAAAAGCTAAAGGCATTGATAAACGCTTTCTTTCCAACACTAATTATTGGTTCCAAATTCAAAAAACCTATATCAGGCAATGCATGTCCGGTTACATTGGTCCATTTAGAATTCACAAAATGAACATTCCTTTCTGCATCCATGGTCAGCACCAATTCATTACTATGTTCAATCATTGAAAGGAACAATGCATGACTTTGTGCCAATTCAATTTCAGATTGACGCATTCTAGTAATGTCAATACCATAACCAATCATACTTACAAACTTGTCTTCCTCAAATACAGGATAGAATTTTCTAAGCGTATGGGTATCCCCATTCAAAGTTGAATGGTTTACTTCTTCTAGTTCTACACTTTTTTGGGTTTCATAAGCCTGATTAAATGCCCTTCTTCTTCTTAGAGCAAAATCCTCAGGTAATTGTTTGTATTGGGCATACTCAAAATCATCCTTTCCAATAATCCATTTACTCATTTCAGTTGACTTAACGCCAACCTTATTTACAAATTCATATTGATGTTCCTTATTAAAAATGGCAATATCCGCAGGAATATTATTTAATAAATTTTCAAAAAAGTTTTTTTGGTGCGTCATGGCATCCAAAGAGTTCACCAAGGAAGAAACATTTTTGTAGACCCATAAATGTCCTTGGGTTTCTTCTGAATCAAAAAATTGATAATCGCGAAGAATGGTTAAGCCATCTGCAAACGATATTTGTTCATCTTTTACATTTTCTGTTAGTTCATAGATTTGAGCAATCCTTTGGACAAATTGCTCTGGATCTTTAAAGAACTGTTTGCTTTCCTGAGCAGCATTTGAACAGTCCATGCCCACCAAATTTTCAGGCGCAACAGGAATATGAAAAAGGTTACAGAAATAATGGTTCACATAAACAATTTTATGGTCAAATGACTCAAATAAGAGTGCATCCGAGATTCTGTCCAAGATATTTTTGAACAGCATGGTTTGTTTATGGGAATTAATATCCATTGATTAACATCTAATTACAGAAATACAAAACTTTAGTTTTTCTAGGAGTTGTGACTTATCTGGGGCTTTTATTGCAATGAATTTTGAAAAAAATAAAAGCAATTCGTTAAACAATTCATTACAATAATTTAAAATAAGAATTCCCTCATTTGTGTTAGCATTATGAAGAAATTATCATTCAGACTGACGAATTTGTGCTATTTCACTGTTGAATCAGGAATCTTCAGCCCCTATTTTGTTTAATAATTTAAGCATTTATATAAAAAAGAGCAAACATTTAGGCATATTTAGCAAAAACAAAAGAAAATCAGCTGAAAATAGATGGGCTTATCCTGCAAAATTATAATGTGTCAAATTCTGCTACTTGCCTAATTATTGATAAAAAGAATGCCGCGTCCATCCTATTTTATGGTGGATTGAACATATGCATTGATGGTAGAAAAGTAGAACTTTATAGAAAGAGATTATAAGAAAGCTTTTATCATCATTTATGCAGGATCTGCTTGTATTTTGGTATTTGTGTCTGTCAAAATGCGCAAAAAAGACAGTACCTTTTTCTAAAATAACAGCAACCAACTAGAAGCTTCACTTAGACTTATGTTGTCCCATCTTCCACTAGACGAATGGTCCAAAAGTCATCGGCATACATTGGATTGCAGATATAGTCATAGGGCATCCATGCATGTCCTTTTTTACCCCAATCCTCACCCCAGGAATTCCTGATTAAGCATCTTTTTTTAACCTGATCATAACCAACAGCCATTACTGCATGCCCCCCCAAAAGCCGGTCAGCTTTTTTAGGTAATGGAATAACAGCATTGGTTCCCATTGACCAAAAGCTTTCAAAAAAGGAGAAACCAAAAACAAAGGGGTAGCCCTCTGCCAAACAGGTTTGCAATTGATTGATCTGCCAGTTTTCTAAACGCAGATACTGCAGCACTTGGTTTTTCAACGCTTTTTTATACAAAGGCGCTGGTGGCTGATGCGTGAACTTGTTTATCAAATAGGGCCAATCAGTCTCAGGACAAACCCCTTCTCTATTTAAGGATTTGATTCCATCACGGATAAAAGCACCACTATCAGATTGCACCGTATTTATTTGAACACGCTCGTTATAATAGATAAACAACCTAGAGGGAATAAAATGCTTAATGGACTGTTTGATTTGCCCAAATTGAAATGCAGCGCCTAATGCGTTAGCGGTACAAGAACCAAGACTTCCTTGGTCATATACCTGAGGGCATTGTTTGCTAAGGTCAACCCTAGTTGGAACTTTGCGTTTGATGGATTTTACACTTGAGTAGAACAAATCACGGTGATCAGGTAAATCAGGCAACCAGCCAAATTGGTAATCCCTTTTAGTTGACATGGACATATAATAGTTGTTTGATGACCAATCAAATAGGGGCAAAAAAAAACAACACAAAAACCGGGGGGAGATTGGTGTTGTTTCTAAAACTGCAACGTTTTTACAAACATATTGGTTTGTTGTTGAAACATTATCAGTGATTTCACTGAATTTTTCTTGTTTTTTAACGCAAAATAAACCGTGAAATCACCGATTGAATGCTGATCCAATCCTGCAAGTGTCAAAAAAAAGCCGCTTCAAAATAATTGAAGCGGCTTTCTCAATATGGCATTTCTATTAAATATTTCTACCAGTATTGATAATATTTACACCCTTAAATTTAGTGGTTGAACAACCATGCGATACAGCACTTACT
>CAMFKK010000355.1 GCA_945957225.1 uncultured Sphingobacteriia bacterium
CGAGATAGGCTCCGGTCTCGTGGGCTCGGAGATGTGTATAAGAGACAGAGTCTATTTTACCCATATCAGTCATCAGTTGGGTTTGCATGAAACCATTAATCAAGAACTTCCCCCCCATATTCAACTGGCCTATGATGGCCTAGAACTGCGTTTGTAGCCCCTTTAAATAAAAGGGACATGGAAATATTTACATCATTTTTCAGATTCACCAGTAGAGAAAGACTGGCTATCCTGCTTTTGTGTTTATTGATGGTCCTATTTTGGACTTTGCCGCTGTTTTTTCCAGAAAAACCGCCCAAGATATCTATGTCCAATTCACAAACTTCACAAACCAATGAATCAAGGATCAATAGCGTTGCCTATGGCGATGCGTCAGCTATAAGCAATGCACCAGAATCAGGTGCAAGTCTTTATAAGAAACATCGGTCAGATGAAGCTCCAGCTAGAATAGCACATTATTTTTACTTTAACCCCAATACCATTAGCCCGCAGCAATGGCGTGAACTAGGTCTAAGAGATAGAACCATCTTAACTATTCAACATTATCTTGAAAAAGGGGGCAGGTTTAGAAAGCCGGAAGACCTGCGCAAGATCTGGGGTTTAAAACCCAAAGAAGCAGATCAATTAATTCCGTATGTGCAAATTCCGGCAAATATCGCCGAAGGCAAAAAAATGGAATTTCCTTGGCAATCAAATAGTCCTGCATTAAAGAAACCAGATACTTTGCCCAATCAAATACCTAGAGCGTCCAATCTAAGCCCATTAATTGCTATGAATCCTTCGGGTGCTGCTCCAAGTTATTCACGCAAGACTTGGAAGCTCACACCCATTGACATAAATACCGCAGGTCCAGAAGCATGGATGGCATTCCCAGGAATAGGTGAAGTTTTGGCTGCCAGAATTGTCAAGTTTAGAGACAAAATTGGCGGGTTTACTTCTATTGAGCAGGTAGGCAAAACCTATGGTATCAAGGATTCCCTGTTCCAATTGATGAAGCCTTTGTTAATCTTGGAATCTGCCCCAGCAAAAAAAGATTAAAAATTTTGGTGGAAATAAAAATCCCCTACATTTGCAGCGAAAACTAACTAACGCTAGTTTATTTTTCAGAAGGTTGCCGGATAACGATTGCTTGGTTTCGGCAACCTTCACCTATTTTAAAACCTGTCCATGAACTTTGCCGCATCAGAAATCACCCAACAAGTGGCAATTACTGCCAGAGACTTTGCCAAAAAGCATATAGCACCCCATGTAATGGATTGGGATGAATCTCAAACCTTTCCAGTAGCCCTTTTTCATGAAATGGGTAAACTTGGTTTAATGGGTATGTTGGTTCCCCATGAATATGGTGGAGCTGGCTTGAGTTATTTTGAATACAATGTGGCCATTCAAGAAATTGCCAAAGTTTGTGGATCTATTGGGTTGAGTATGGCTGCTCATAATTCTTTGTGTACCAATCATATACTAAGTTTTGGAAATGAAGAACAAAAGACCCAATGGTTGCCCAAGCTGGCATCCGGTGAATGGATAGGAGCCTGGGGATTAACTGAACCCAATACCGGTAGCGATGCGGGTAATATGCAAACCACGGCAATAAAAAATGGTGATGATTGGATAATAAATGGCACCAAATGCTGGATTACCCATGGCAAATCTGGGGATCTTGCCGTTGTTATTTGCCGTACGGGCGAGCCAAGAACCAGTGGAAATGCCACAGCTTTTGTAATTGAAAGAGGGAGGGCCGGTTTTCAAGCAGGTAAAAAGGAGAATAAATTGGGCATGCGCGCCAGTGAAACCACTGAAATGATATTCACGGATTGCCGAATTCCAGATAGTCATCGTTTGGGCCAGGTGGGCGATGGGTTTAGACAGTCTTTAAAGATTTTAGATGGAGGTAGGATTTCTATTGCGGCTTTGGCCCTAGGTATTGCCAAAGGAGCTTATGAAGCTGCTTTAAAATATGCCCAAGAACGCCATCAGTTTAACCAGCCCATTAGTCATTTTCAAGGAATTAGTTTTAAGTTGGCCGATATGGCAACTGAGATCATGGCCGCTGAACTGCTAATTGCCCAATGCTGTGACCTAAAACAAAGACATCTTCCAGTAACCAAAGAAGGGGCAATGGCCAAATATCAAGCCAGTGAAACGGCGGTGAAAATTGCCAATGACGCGGTTCAGATTTTTGGGGGATATGGTTATACCAAGGACTTTCCGGTGGAGAAATATTATAGGGATGCCAAACTCTGTACCATTGGGGAAGGCACTTCTGAAATACAAAAACTAGTCATAGCCCGAGAAATATTGCAATAGTAGTACCATACCATCATGGTGTTTCCTTGAGTTCATTGTATTTGAAAGTTAAGTATCTTAGCGGCTAAGCTTTTTTTGGATGAAAAACCGCGGGGTAAACTTACTGGTCCTTTTGGCAATGATTCCCTGCCTACTCTTTGCCCAAAAAGGGGAACTATTAGATAACAGCCCTGATACCATTTACCATTTTATTGATTCGCTGAACCAAGCCGCCTTTAATATGAAGCGGTCCAAAGTAAATCAAGCACTCAAGTTGCTGGACTCTACTAAGAATCTTTCAATTCAATACAAATATCATCAGGGATTATCTACAGCTTATTTTAATGAAGCTGGTATTTATCAACAGAATGGTTTTTCTAAAAGGGCATTGGGCATTTATCAAATGGCTCAGGAAAATAGTAGCCTTTATCAAGACAGTTTGAATTTGATGAGAATCAATATTCAGTTGGCTAATTATTTTGCAGAAGAAGGAAAACTGGATGAAGCATTAAAGCTTGACAATGAATCATTAGAAATCTCCATTAGAAAAGGCAACAAAAAAGAAGTTGCCAATATCAAGAATAGTATTGGTCTAATTGAGACCAAAAGAAAAAATTATTCCAAAGCAGAATCTATCTTAAAAGAAGCGCTTCAGATTAGTTTAAAAGAAAAGTATATCTACGGTCAGAAAAAAGCATTTTATAACCTGGGTTTATTGGCAAGGGTTAAAAATGATACAGCTACCGCAAGGGCGTATTTTCAAAACTCTCTTTCTCTTGACATGTTGTTGAATGACCATTATGGTATGGCTTCAAACAATATTCAATTGGCAGAAATCTTGGTGGAGCAACAAAAAAATTCCGAAGCCATAGAGCTAGCCAAATCGGCTTATTCCTGTGCGGTATTATCTGGGGCCTATAATTTAATGTCCAAGACGGCCACGCTCATCAGGCAACAATATCAGCGTTCGGGTGACTTAGTACATACTTCTGCCTGGCAGGATACTTTAATCAGTGTACTAGTTCTCAAGAATGAGAATGAAACCCAGTATGCCAGTAATTTTATTGAAATTGTTAAGGACAAAGAATCTCAAAAATTAACAGCAGAAAGCGAGAAAGAAAAAGCCAACAAAAGAGCCAATAGTCAATTGCTGATTATATTGGTTGGTAGTTTAATGTTGGTAGTCATGGCACTGATGGTGATCATCACTTTCATGAGTTACAGAAAACAGAAATACCTGTCTCAGCGTTTGACCAAACAAAATGCCATCATTGAAGAAAATGCTTCTTCCCTAGATAAATTGAACAAAGAAATTTATTCCAAAAATCAATTGTTAGAAGAAGACAATAGGACCAAGGATAAACTCTTGTCCATCATCTCTCATG
>CAMFKK010000356.1 GCA_945957225.1 uncultured Sphingobacteriia bacterium
ATGCCAATCTGGGCTGGCATTGTTCCACTGACAAATATGATCAGGTTGGATCCAAAATTCCCATACCTTTTTCAATGGGGAGTCAACTATGGCTTCAACGGTAATGGTATTATTTTCTTGGTTAATCATTTAAATCAGTTTTGTCAATAAAAAAGATCAATAAAAAAGATCAATGATAACGGCTATTTAAAATAGCTCATTAAATAGGATAACAAAATAATCATTCCTTTGAATGCTTCAAACCCAAGGGCCAATTCTTTGATGAATGGTGTTTATGGTTTTACCCTTATATAAGTCTCACGAATAATATGGTCAATGCCCAGTTTTTCTACTTTCTCAATCCCTTCTTGCACCAATGTATCTGATTTAATGTGAATGGTAAAAGAGAAATTGCCACCTTCCCATTGACGCTGATTAAAGTATTCCAAGTGCTCAGTATAAGTGCTGTCTTTTAATTCATAAGTACCACCACCCGCACTAAACTGGGCTTTGAGGCTGTCTTTGCCCTGATTCAAATCATGAGAGAAAAACGCAAAATGCGATGCGTTTATGATCTTGATCATTTTTACATCAGGGTTGAAAGTAGACTTGGTACTATCTTTTTCTTTGCTGGTAGCCGCTACTAATTGCCAGGTTCCTTCTAGGGGTAACTTAACCTGTGTTGCAGGTTGTTGACAAGCAAGTAGAAACATTACTAAAACACTTGCAATGGAGATTTTTTTTCTGGTAAGCATGTAGGGATAATTTTATTGAATATAATTAAAATTTATCTCAAACACTTTGATTGACTTTCAGTGATTATTTTTTCATTCTTCTCTTTCTTACTATTCCCATTCTTCATTCTTCATTCTTCACTCTTCATTCTTCATTCTTCACTCTTCACTCTTCACTTTCTTCATTCTTCACTCTTCACTTTCTTCCTCTTCACTTTCTTCCACTTCACTTTCTTCCACTTCACTTCCTTTCTCCCCACTTGTTTTTCAGCATTTCAAAATACCCCTACTTTTATACTAGAACAAGTATAAAATGAATACCTTTTTTTTATACTAGAACGAGTATAATAAAACACCCCCGTTTTTATACTCAATCAAGTATAAAAAACCTCCTTTTTTAAAATCTCCAAAAACTAGTTCCCTTCCTGAATAATAAGTTAAATAAAATCAATACTTCTGTGGAGAATCATTATTTAGGAAGGATCTCTAGGCTTAGGAATTTTGCAACTATCTAATTGGCTGATCAAATCGCCTTTTAAAATCAAAAGCCTCTGCACTACTACCATGCTCTTGCAAATGGTTCAATTTTGCAACAGCGGATTTAAGACTGGGATACTCACCAACGGGTATCCACCAGAGTGCATAAGCAGCAGTACCATACTTGTGAAACCAATCGGCCCTGCGCCTTAAAAAATCTGAATGTAAACTTTTAAAAGTAAAAGCTTCTAGAGATGCTAGGTCTTCCCAAACAGAAATGGTGATAATGGTTTGCATGTCTTCAAAGGGATGGTTCTCAATACTGGTAATGCCATCCTCTTTTAATCGCCAAACAAAGCCTGGACTTGATTCTGCCAGTCCATTAATTCGGTCCAGATTTTCTGTGAATTCCTGCATAATGGGGTCTTGCAAATCAACACCCTTCATCCGGGCAATATTAATCTGCGCTAATTGATACTGTTGCATAATAAGGGCTTCTATAAAACAAAGAAGCAACCCTTTTAGGAGTTGCTTCTTGTTGAATGTATTTAGTCTAAGGACTATAACAATTTATGTACTTGGTCTACCAATTCAGACTTGGTGATAGGAATACCCATCACTTTGTTGTATGGAATAGCATCAACAAAATAAGCATCGCGGATAATTCTTACCAGCTGACCATTGTTGATTTCAGGTACCAATACCTTGTCAAAGTTTTTCAAGATCTCTCCCAGGTTTTTTGGGAAAGGACGCAGGTAGCGAATATGCGCATGGCTCACGGCATGTCCTTCTGCTTGCAATTCTTGACAAGCACTCTTGATAGCACCATAGGTAGAACCCCATCCAAGGATCAAGACCTTACCTTTTTCGGCACCACTATCAATGGTTTGTAAGGGAATATAATCAGCAATCTTGTCTACTTTGGCTTGACGAACATTGATCATGTGCTGGTGATTCTCTGGTTCGTAGTTTACGTTTCCAGTTACATCCTGCTTTTCCAAACCACCAATACGGTGTTCCAAACCTGGTGTACCTGGAACGGCCCATGGGCGAACTAGTTTTTCATCACGTTTGTATGGTTTGTATTTGTCGTCTCCTTCGTCTTTTGATTGCTTAAAGCTTACTTCAATTTTAGGTAAGTCTGCAGCTTTGGGGAATTTCCATGGTTCAGCACCATTGGCAATATAACCATCGCTTAGCAAAATTACTGGTGTCATATGTTGTACTGCAATACGCACGGCTTCAAATGCCACGTCAAAACAATCGCTTGGGGTAGAAGAAGCAATCACTGGAATTGGGGCTTCACCATTACGTCCATAATAAGCTTGCATCAAATCTGACTGTTCTGTTTTGGTTGGCAAACCAGTTGAAGGTCCACCGCGTTGAATATTCACAATCACTAATGGAATTTCCAACATCATGGCAAGACCCATGGCTTCTGTTTTCAATGCCATACCAGGACCAGAAGTGGTGGTTACACCCAAAGCACCACCATAGCTTGCGCCAATGGCAGAACCAATACCTGCAATCTCATCCTCCGCTTGGAAAGTGCGAACCCCAAAAGATTTGTATTTGCTCAATTCATGAAGAATATCTGTAGCTGGCGTAATAGGATAAGTTCCCAAGAAAATGGGTAAGCCGCTTTTTTCAGAAGCCGCCACCAAACCATAACTCAATGCTTGGTTACCCATGATACTTCTATACACACCGGGTACCATTTTGGCTTTTTCCACCTTATAACGGGTGGTAAAACTTTCAGTGGTGTCTCCATAATTGTATCCAGCTTTCAACACTTTCACGTTGGATTCAAAAATGGTGGGTTTCTTTCCAAATTTCTCTTTCAAGAATTCAATGGTAGTATCCAAATTACGGTTATACATCCAGTAAATCAGCCCCAAGACAAACATGTTCTTGGCACGGTCACGCTCTTTTACACCTAGGTCCGTAAAATCTTTCAAAGATTCACGGGTTAATTTGGTTACATCAACCTTTGTTAATTGAAAACCATCCAAGGATCCGTCTTCCAGTGGGTTAACCCCTTCTGGGTAGTTGGCCAAACGTAGGTTTTTGCTATCAAAACCATCAATATTGGCAATAATTTTACCGCCTTTCTTGATGCTTTTTAAATTCACTTTAAGGGCAGCCGCATTCATGGCAACCAGCACATCACAACTGTCTCCTGGCGTATAAATTCTTTCGCTAGAGAAGTGTAACTGGAAACCAGATACGCCGGGAACGGTTCCGATTGGGGCCCTGATCTCGGCAGGGAAATCTGGGAAAGTAGCCAAATCAATACCTAACATGGCGGTATTGTTGGTGAACTGTTGACCTGTCAATTGCATCCCATCGCCGCTATCTCCGGCGAACTTGATCACTACGTCTTGTAGGAGTTCTTCTTGTCTGTTCATTGGTAGAATTCAAAAATAAGTGAAGCCATGGCTAGCAAATCATGAAGTTTTATCCGTTTGGCCC
>CAMFKK010000357.1 GCA_945957225.1 uncultured Sphingobacteriia bacterium
GACCTGGGCATGGTGCAGGAAGAAGACGTGGTATTAATAATTAGCAAAAGTGGAGAGAGTCCCGAGATCAAAGTATTGGTTCCCCTGATTCGGAATTTTGGGAATACCTTGATTGGTATGGTAGGAAATAAGGAAAGTTTTTTGGCCAAGGAGGCCAATATTGTCTTGGATACCACCGTGGAACAGGAAGCCTGCCCCAATAATCTGGCACCAACTAGTAGCACAACGGCTCAAATGGTGATGGGCGATGTGCTAGCTGTTTGTCTCATGGAATTAAACGGCTTTAATGGCCGTGATTTTGCCAAATACCATCCTGGTGGCAACCTGGGAAAGCGTTTGTATCTGCGCGTGGGCGATTTGAGCAAAGCAAACGAAGTTCCAACAGTGGCGCTCAATGCCAGTTTAAAAGAAGTGATTGTAGAAATTACCCAGAAAAGATTGGGTCTTACGGCCGTGTTGGATCATGAAGGTTTGTTGCAAGGCATTATTACCGATGGTGACCTGCGCCGAATGCTAGAAAAAAGTAGCAGTATTGACCAGATAACTGCCGCCGATATCTTGACCCCGAATCCAAAAACCATTGACCCAGAAACATTGGCGGTGGAAGCCCTTGACCTGATGCGCAATAATGATATTAGTGCGCTGTTGGTGGTTGAAGATGAACGCTATTTGGGCGTCTTGCATTTACATGATTTGGTTAGAGAAGGAATTGTTTAAGCCAAGCAATAAGTGACACGCTATCAACGTTTTTAGCCCGTATCATTCCCTAAAATGAGTTAAACCTGTGTCCCACATGAATAAGCACCATTATGTAGCCATTATGGCTGGAGGTATCGGTAGTAGATTTTGGCCTAAAAGCCGTACCAGTTATCCAAAACAGTTTTTAGACATTCTAAATACGGGTAAGTCATTGATCCGTTGGACCTATGAGCGTTATGCGGCATTTATTCCTGTAGAGAATATCTTTATTGTTACTTCTGAAGAATATGTTTCTATCTGCGCTGAGCAATTGCCCGAGCTTCCATTAGAAAATATCTTGGCTGAGCCAAGCAGAAAAAATACCGCACCCTGTGTGGCTTATATTTCTTACAAACTTTTACAAAAAGATCCAGAAGCTGCGCTGATTGTGGCTCCTAGTGACCATATGATCTTGGACCAAGACGCATTCCGCGCCATTACCTCTAAGGCTTTGGATTTTGTAACACAGATTAAATCTTTGGTGACACTGGGTATTAAACCTACACATCCCAATACTGGATACGGCTATATTCAACACGAGCCCCTGGCCGCTGGCGATGGTATCTATAAAGTGAAAACCTTTACTGAGAAACCCAATCTGGAATTGGCCAAGACCTTTTTGGCCTCCGGCGATTTTCTTTGGAATGCTGGGATTTTTGTTTGGCAGGTGAAAAATGTGATGAAGGCTTTTGAACAATATCAGCCAGAAATGTATGAGTTGTTTGACAATGAAAAAGCCCATTTTAATACAGCAACTGAAAAAGATGCTATTAACCGCATCTATCCTTTGTGCACCAATGTTTCTATTGACTTTGCCATCATGGAAAAAGCGGATAATGTATTTGTGATTCCTTCTTCTTTTGGCTGGAGCGATTTGGGTACCTGGAACTCTGCATATGATAATTTAGACAAGGATTATCTAGGCAATGCGGTTACCAGCGATAATGTGATTGTGATTGATGCTACCAAGTGTATGATCTCTGCCAACCACGATAAATTGGTTTTGGTTCAAGGTATTGATGACTGCATTATCATTGACACCAAAGACGTATTGATGATCTGCAAAAAAGAAAAAGAACAAGCCATTAAAGAATATGTAGCCGAAGTAAAACGCAACAAAGGCGACAAATATCTATAATAACTTATATGAATTTTATGAGCCCCGATTCTAAGAATCGGGGCTTTTTGTTAGTGAAATGCCATTATTTAGTTTTTATTAATGGCTTTCTTTTTAAAATAAGGTGTAGGGTTGCATAATTGATTAAATTTGAATGCATTGCTTGACATTTGAAGAAGTTAATCTAACTGTATGCCTCTAATAAGCACCGTGATTACCGGAACCGGGTCCTATATTCCACCCCATATCAAAACCAATCAGGATTTTGTAAACCAAGCGTTTTATGGTGAGGATCATCAACCCTTGACCACTCCGGCTACGGAGATTGTAGAGAAATTCAAAGACATAACTGGCATTGAGGAGCGCCGTTATGCGGGTCATGAATTCAATAGTTCTGATATGGCATTGATTGCTGCCAAGCACGCTATTGATGACGCGGGCATTGATCCTGAAAGCATTGACCAGATTATCTTTGCGCATAATTTTGGCAATATAGTTTCAGGCAGTATTCAGTCCGATGCATTGCCTGCATTAGCTTCTAGGGTAAAACAAGGATTGGGGATTCGCAACCCTGCTTGCGTAGCTTATGATATTTTATTTGGTTGTCCGGGTTGGATTCAAGGAGTGATTCAAGCACACGCCTATATTCTTGCAGGTGTTGCCAAAAAATGTTTGGTCATTGGTTCAGAAACCCTGAGCCGAGTGATTGACCACTATGATAGAGATAGCATGATTTTCAGCGATGGTGCAGGTGCCTGTATTATTGAAGCCAAAGATGTTGCAACAACTGGAAGTGGTATTTTATCTGTGAGCGCACAAAGCCATTGTGTGGATGAAGCATTCTATCTACAATACGGTGCATCTAATTTTCCAGACTCAGACCCCAATGTGCGATTCATGA
This sequence comes from uncultured Sphingobacteriia bacterium, assembly GCA_945957225.1. Classification (GTDB taxonomy): domain Bacteria; phylum Bacteroidota; class Bacteroidia; order Chitinophagales; family Chitinophagaceae; genus Sediminibacterium. The sequence goes on from CAMFKK010000357.1 coordinate 2,757, forward strand.
AAATGAAGGGTAGAAAAGTCTATGAATACGCTATCAAGAATGTGCCACTGGCCATGAAGGATTGTATTGACAAAGCAGGCTTACATGTTACCGATGTCAAGAAATTTTTCCTGCACCAAGCCAATGAAAAAATGGATGAAGGTTTTGTAAAAGCCTTGTACAGATTATACGGTATTAAAGAAGTGCCGGCTTTTATTATGCCCATGAGCATTCACAAATTGGGTAATAGTTCTGTTGCTACTATTCCCACATTATATGATTTGGTCAAGCGTGGCGAAATGCCCGAACACAGTATTGCTGCAGGAGACGTTGTAGTCTTTGCCTCAGTTGGTGCCGGCATGAATATCAATGCTTTTTGTTATCGCGTTTAATAACCCCTTACATTTTTTCCTTCCATATAATTCAGGAAGGCTTTGTTTACTACTCTATTGCCACCTGGTGTTGGGTAGTTACCTGTGAAATACCAGTCTCCAGGGTGGTTTGGACAAGCGATGTGCAAGTTATCAACTGTCTGGAAAACTACTTCCAGGTCAGCTTTCATATCGGCTGGTTTGATGATTTCAGCTACTTTCACAGAAAGCTCAGCCTGTGTGAACTGATCAAAAAGGATTTGAACAAAGTTTGTCAGGTGATCAGTGTGTTCTTCGATGGCCGCTTTACATCTTTCATATACTTCGTCCAATAAGTGAAGTTTATGATTGTCTTTTAATAAAGCCAGCATGGCGCGGAATACCACAAATTCCTTGATCTTAGACATGTCAATACCATAACAGTCAGGATAGCGAATCTGCGGAGCTGAAGAAACAATTACAATCTTTTTAGGACCCAGTTTGTCGAGGAGGCGAAGAATACTTTTCTCAAGTGTTGTACCTCTTACAATACTGTCATCAA
>CAMFKK010000358.1 GCA_945957225.1 uncultured Sphingobacteriia bacterium
TGGCTAACTTATTTATCACTTCAGCAAACTCCGTTAGTTCTAAATAAGGCGACATTTCAGTGGCAATGAATAAAATTCTTTTCTTTGTTGACATTATCACGCCATTTAATCAATACTTGAAAATAATTTGCAAAGGTATATAAAATAAAAGAACCAATAACGATTAGTCTTTAGTCCTACTTAAACCAAGCCATGATTCTAATAAAAAATGCCATTGAACTACAAAATTTGCTGGCCAAACAGAAAAGGAAAGCCCAAAAAATAGGTTTCGTTCCAACCATGGGTGCGCTTCATGAAGGGCATATCTCATTGATAACCAATAGCAAATCTCAAAACTTATTGACAGTTTGTAGCATTTTTGTAAATCCTACCCAATTCAATGACCCATTGGATTTTGAAAAATATCCACAAACCATTGAATCCGACATTCTGGCCCTTGAAAAAGCAGGAACGGACTTATTGTTCTTTCCCAATCAAGCCCAAATCTACCCAATGGGGCTTGATCAACAGCCATATTATGAACTTGGCAACCTAGAAAAGTTATTGGAGGGTAAATATCGACCTGGACATTTTCAAGGTGTTTGTCAAGTGGTCAAACGGCTTTTAGACTTAGTGTCACCTGACAAACTGTTTTTGGGTCAAAAAGACTTTCAACAATGCATGGTGATCCAAAAATTGCTTACCCTTCAACAATCAGCCATAGAACTAGTTATTTGTCCAACCTTGAGGGAAGCTTCTGGTCTGGCTATGAGTAGCAGAAATCTGCGTTTGAGTGAGGAAGGCAAACTAAAAGCAGCACTTATTTATCAAACCCTACAAGACCTTAAGGCTAAATTATCAATTGATTCCTCTATTCCACAGTTGTTGGAGACTAGTAAACTGCAATTATTAAATGCAGGTTTTAATAGTATTGATTATTTACAATTGGTTGACCCTCAAAGCCTAGAACCTATTACAAATTGGGAACCGCAAACAAAGGCCGTTCTAATAATAGCCGCTTTTTTAGAAGGGATTAGACTTATTGACAATTTGCCCATCTAAAATGATAACATTTTTCTGCATTTTTCTTGATGACAAAATTCTAGTTTCGCGGCCATGCAAATAGAAGTTTTAAAATCCAAGATTCATAGAGCTACCATTACGGAAGCCAACTTGCATTATGTAGGAAGTCTTACCCTTGATGAAGACTTAATGGATGCAGCCAATTTTATTGAAAACGAGAAAATCCAAGTGGTAAATGTAAATAATGGAGAAAGGTTAGAAACCTATCTTATTAAAGGCAAAAGAGGAAGTGGTATTGTTTGTTTAAATGGCCCTGCTGCAAGAAAAGGGGCAGTAGGTGATTTGGTAGTCATACTCTCCTATGCAATCATGGATTTTGAAAAAGCAAAAACTTTTCAACCATGGATTGTTTTTCCTAAGCAAGGAAATAAATGCTAATTGGACAAGCTTACTTAACTTGCCAAAGAATCAATCCTACATGAAAAAAAGACTGTTAGCTATCTTAAAATATCTTTTCTTCCTAGGCATTGGAATCTTTCTAGTCTGGTGGAGCTTACACCAAATTCCTTCTGACAAATGGGGAGAATTTAAATTAGCCTTACAAACTGCCAAGTTTGGCTTAATAGCTCCAGTATTTCTAATACTTAGCTTGAGTCATGTATTAAGAGCGTTGAGATGGCGAATTTTAATGGAACCCATGGGATACAAACCTAGCTTTGCAAATAGCTTTTTTGCTGTCATGATTGGCTATTTGGCCAATTTAGCAGTACCAAGATTGGGTGAAGTATTAAAATGTACCATTCTTGCTAAATATGAAAAAGTGCCTGCTGAAAAACTAGTGGGTACCATTGTAGCTGAAAGAGCTTTTGATGTAATTTCTTTGGGCATTGTGTTTTTATTAGCATTCACCCTTCAATTTGAAATAGTTGGTGAATATGGAAAACAATTGTTTCAAGAACTTTTTCAAAGCAAAGGCGGGAATTTCTCTTATACTAAATTAATGGTGATTGGCATCATCATATTAGCACTCCTAATTAGCTTAAAATTCTGGTTCAAACAATTTGCCCATTTAAAACTAGTCATTCTTTTCAAAAAAATTCTTCTCGGTATTTGGGAGGGATTAAGCAGTGTCAATAAGCTTAAAAACAAAGGATTATTCCTTTTTTATAGTATTGGCATTTGGCTTTTATACATTATTGGAACTTGGGTTGGTTTATCAGCCACAGTTGGCACTGAGCATTTAGGAATAGCTGACGCTCTTTCTGCTTTGGCCTTTGCCAGCATTGGAATGATTGTAACTCCTGGCGGAATTGGTGCATATGCTTTTTTTATGGCCAAGGTTTTAGAAAAAACTGGGGTTCCGTTTGAATTGGGTTTTGCCAATGGAACATTACAATGGTTTGCACAATTTTTAATAGTCCTTATTGTGGGTATAATTTGTGTGTTAGCACTCCCTGTTTATAACAAAAGAAAATTACATGAGAGCGGTCAATAGTATCCCAAAAAAAATTGTTCCTCTAATCCAATTAAAAGCAATGGTTGCTAGTTGGCGAGCAACGGGCAAAACTGTTGCTTTTACCAATGGATGTTTTGACATTCTCCATGAAGGGCATATTGCATCATTATCAGAAGCCGCAAAAGAAGCAGATTATTTGATTGTAGGGGTTAATAGTGATGCTAGTGTAAAAAGGTTAAAAGGGCCGGAAAGACCCATTAACCATGAACAAAGTAGGGCCTTAGTCTTAGCTAGTTTGGCCATTGTAGACGCTGTTGTCATTTTTGAAGAAGATACACCACTAAACCTGGTCACGCAACTTTTACCTGATTTCTTGGTCAAGGGTGGCGACTATACCATTGAACAAATTGTGGGTGCCAAAGAAGTGATGGAGAACGGTGGCAAAGTAATCATTAACCCAATTATAGCTGGCTTTTCTACTACAGGACTAATCCAACAGATCAAAACATCCCATTCCTGAATTGCAAACTTAACATAAGCCAATTAGCCCTTTATTTAAATTTGTACTAGATTCAAAATAGTATGGCAAAGAAACAATTTATTCAAAGGGATATTAGTTGGCTAAGCTTTAATGCTAGGGTATTACAAGAAGCAAACGACCCTGAAGTTCCACTAAAACTTAGGATTAAATTTTTAGGCATTTTTTCCAATAATATGGACGAATTTTTCCGTGTTCGAGTTGCAACCTTGAAAAGGATGTTGGAATATGCTGAAAAGAATAAAAAAATCAATTTCCATTTAGAAGAAGCGCCTCAGGAAATATTAGACCAAATTCAAACCACTGTTTTAAAACAACAAGGAGAGTTTAATAGAATTTGGGAGGGAATCATCAAGGAATTGAAAAAGGAAAAAATAAGTTTGGTCAAAGAGAATCAACTGAACAAAGAACAGCAATTATTTGTAAAGCGATTTTTTGATGAGGAAGTCAGATCAAATATTATTCCTTTAATGATTGAAAGTCTTCCGCAACTCCCCTACTTAAGAGATAAAAGTATTTATTTGGGAGTTGTAATGTCAAAAAAGAATTCGGCTTATAAACAGAAATATGCATTGATTGAAGTACCCGCTAAAGCGGTAGGCCTGTCTCTTATACACATCTCCGAGCCCACGAGACCGGAGCCTATCTCG
>CAMFKK010000359.1 GCA_945957225.1 uncultured Sphingobacteriia bacterium
CTCTGGCCATCTTTAGCGCCATCATGGTATTGATTAGCAAGAACCCCATACATTCTGTATTATGGTTGGTTGCGGTATTCTTTGCCATTTCCGGACACTATATCTTATTGAACGCACAGTTCTTGGCCATTGTAAACATGATTGTTTATGCTGGTGCCATTATGGTATTATTCCTATTTGTGGTGATGTTGATGAACTTAAATGCCGAAACCGAACCACAGAAAAATTTGTGGATGAAGTTGGCCGGTGTGATTTCTGGCGGATGCTTATTAATGGTCTTGGTTTCACTAGTTAGACAGGCCACAGATTTACACGCTAAAAAAGCCATGACCAGTACAGGAGATATTGGACTGATCAAGAATTTGGGTAAACTCTTATTTAGTGATTATGTAGTGCCATTTGAGATTACCAGTGTACTCTTTTTGAGTGCCATGATTGGTGCCATTGTCATTGGAAAAAAAGAATAATCAGCGTAGAAAAAAAATCATTCACCTGCAGCAATGCAGTAATTTATAGAGACCATGCCAATACAATATTATATCTACCTAAGTTTAACCCTATTCAGCATTGGGATTATTGGGGTACTTACACGCCGCAATGCCATCATTGTGTTTATGTGTATTGAACTCATGCTAAATTCTGTAAACCTTTTGTTGGTAGCATTTTCAAAAATGCACTTGGCTTTTGCCACTGCCAACGATAAACTGGCCACCACGGTTGGTACCGATGGTCAATTGTTTGTGTTCTTTATCATGGTAGTAGCTGCTGCAGAAGTAAGTGTAGGTCTAGCCATTATTGTGATGTTGTACAGAAATACGCATTCGGTTGATATTAACTTTTTGAACAGATTGAAAAACTAAAATCAGGGAACAACTTTTGGATTTTTAAAAGTATATCCCGCTAGAAAGATATTATGAGCAAACTAGTTTATTTGATTCCGCTGTTTCCCCTGCTCGGTTTCCTGATCAACGGATTGGGTAGGAAGCAACTGTCCAAATCCCTGATTGGTATAGTGGGCAGTGGGGCTGTATTGGCTTCCTTTATTGTTAGTGTATTGGTGTTCTTAGATGTTAAGTCTAATGGCGCATCGGTAGTAACACTTTTCCCTTTTATTGATGTAAAAGGATTGGTTATTCCATTTGCTTTTCAGGTTGACCAATTGTCTTCTCTGTTTTTGTTAATCATTACAGGAATTGGATTTTTAATTCATCTCTATTCTACTGCATATATGCACGAAGAAGAGAACCAACACTATGGCAGGTATTTTGCTTACCTGAATTTGTTTGTGTTCTCTATGTTGTTATTGATTCTTGGTTCCAACTATGTCATCATGTTTATTGGTTGGGAAGGCGTTGGTCTTTGCTCTTATTTGCTGATTGGTTATTGGTTTAAAAACAATGACTACAACTATGCAGCTAAGAAAGCCTTTATCATGAACCGAATTGGTGATCTTGGATTTTTGTTGGCGGTGTTTTGGTTGATCTTCAAATTAGGAACGGCTACATACACAGATGTTTTTAGTGCAGCTAGTTTGGCTAAATTATCTGCCTTTGATATTACAGCTATCACCACTTTGTTATTTGTAGGAGCCATGGGTAAGAGTGCCCAAATTCCTTTGTACACTTGGTTGCCCGATGCTATGGCGGGTCCAACACCCGTTTCTGCCTTGATCCACGCTGCTACCATGGTTACTGCTGGTATCTATATGATTGCACGTAGCAATATCCTCTATACCATGGCGCCAGGTACTCAAACACTGGTAGCTATTGTAGGATTGGCTACGGCTATTTTTGCAGCCACCATTGCGCTTAAGCAAAACGATATTAAAAAAGTATTGGCTTATTCTACTGTTAGCCAATTGGGTTATATGTTTCTTGGCTTAGGTGTTGGTGCTTATACGGGAGCCGTATTCCATGTAATGACCCATGCATTTTTCAAAGCCTTATTGTTCTTAGGAGCTGGTTCTGTGATTCATGCCATGCACCACGAACAAGATATTCGCAAAATGGGTGGATTGAAAAAACACTTGCCCATTACGCATATTACTTTCTTACTGGCTTGTTTGGCCATTGCAGGTATTCCTCCTTTCTCTGGTTTCTTCTCAAAAGACGAAATCTTGATGGCGGCTTACGGAAAAAATCCACTCTATTATTATGTTGGATTGGGTGGTGCACTCATGACTGCTTTTTATATGTTCCGTTTGTATACCCTTACTTTCTTGGGTGGATTTAGAGGTACTCATGAACAAGAACATCATTTACACGAGAGTCCTGCTGCTATGACCATTCCATTAATTGTCTTAGCCTTTCTTTCAGTTGTTGGTGGTTTGATTGGTATTCCTGAATTATTTGCCAAAGACGCGCATAGTCTGGAACATTTCTTGGCCCCCATTTTTGCAGGTTCTGCAGCTATTGCAGAAGCGCATCATGTAGAAGCATCACAAGAATGGATTTTATTAGGGGTATCTACTGTACTGATTATTGCAGTTATAGTCTATGCTGTTAATAGCTTTAAAAAATACCAAGCCAATAGTGCTGAAAATACAGGTGTTGCCAAATTGCTTGAAAACAAATGGTATGTAGATGAACTATACAATGCTGTTATTGTAAATCCACTACACTTGCTAGCTGGATTCTTCAAAAACATCATTGAGAAAAACCTGATTGATGGCGCGGTAAATGGCGTTGGCCGATTGGTAGGATATGGTTCTCGTCAATTGCGTTTAATTCAAAGTGGTCAAGTAGGTAATTACTTAATCATTATGGTATTGGCTATTGTAGTGTTTATCTTGATTTGGTTCAATGACCTTACCATTGTTTATTATCTGACTCGTTTATTTAAAATGGCCTAGTAGCATTAAAGAAATAATATGATTCCTCTATTACTCATATCCATTCCATTGCTTAGCGGACTAGCAGTATTGCTGCTAAAAGATTCGCCAGCATCCAAGGCTTTGGCCCTGGTATCTTCTATTGCAACACTGGCATTGGCCTTGGTAGCAGTTTTTAGCAAAGGTGCACTTCATTATGACGCAGCTTGGTTACCAGCACTAGGAAGCAGGTTTAGCTTAATGCAAGACGGCATGGCAAAAATGCTTTGTTTATTAACCGCCATTTCTTTTCCTGTTGTATTTGCCGCAACCTATAACAATAGCTATCAGAAGTCTGGTGCTTTTTATGGCTTGATGCTGTTGACACAAGCTGGTTTAATGGGTGTGTTCTTGGCATCTGACGCATTATTGTTTTATTTCTTCTGGGAATTAGCTTTAATTCCTGTTTACTTTCTTTGCTCTATCTGGGGTGGTGAGCGTAGAATTGCCGTTACTTTCAAATTCTTTATATACACTTTTATTGGTTCCTTGTTAATGTTGATTGGAATACTCTTTGTTTATTCTAAAACAGCCGATCACAGTTTTGCTTTGGAATCTTTCTATCATGTAAAATTGATGGCTAAGGAACAAGCTTATGTATTTGCTTTGTTCTTTATTGCTTTTGCTATTAAAATGCCCATCTTCCCGCTGCATACTTGGCAGCCCGATGCTTATGAGCAATCGCCAACGGCTACTACGATGATCTTGAGTGGCGTAATGGTGAAAATGGGAATCTACCTGTCTCTTATACACATCTGACGCTGCCGACGACTAG
>CAMFKK010000360.1 GCA_945957225.1 uncultured Sphingobacteriia bacterium
GGCGCACTTTGTGCCAAAGAAATATTGGAATGGGCCTGGCCTTTTCTTCCCGAAGAAAAACTTTTGAAAATCTTAGACTGGGGATGTGGTACGGGTAGAGTTGCACAATATATTCACCAATACGCACCATCTAGTTTGGTCTATGCTGTAGACACCAATCCAGACATGATTCAGTGGAATAGTCAACACATAAAGAGTGTACTATTTAGTGACATACATCAACACCCAGCATTACCATACCCTACCAATTTTTTTCACTTGGTATATGGCATTTCTGTTTTCACCCATTTACCAATTCAAGAACAAAAAGCTTGGTTAGAAATACTATTGGGAGTCATGGAAACTGGAGGTATCTTAATCTTAAGCACCCATGGTACCTATTTTGAAAACCAACTTTCTAAACAACAAATCCGGTTGTTTAAAGAACAAGGATTCTTAGAATTAGTTGCTGGTCCTAAAGGAATTCCTATTGGAGATAGAAATTATGCTGTTTATCAGGATTTCAATATTTTAAAAAAGCTTTTTGAAATCAATTTCAATATTATTCAATCCTATCAAGGTCAAGAATATCCACAATTCATGGGTGGGCAAGACCTTTGGATCTTACAAAAAAAATAGCTCCAATTGGAGCTATTTTTATATTCATTCATTAATAAGTTTATTTTTTCTGATCAAGTTCTGCTTGACGTTTTGCTCTATATTCAGCGTCTTTGTATAATTTCTGAACCTCATCTAATTTACCAATATATAAGCTTCTTCCATGGGTACCCAAAACAATTTCGTTTTCACGTGATTGGGTAACAATATCATGGATGGGAACGCTTTTTGGCAAACCTTTGTTCCACTGCATGAAACTTTCACCTTTGTCAATACTTACATATAAACCACCGTCTGTTCCCACATACAAAACACCTTCATTGGCATGGTCTTCTTTGATAACATTAACCGGTTCATTGGGTAGGTCTTTTCCTAATTGTTTCCAAGTGGATCCATAGTCTTCGCTCACGTAAACATAAGGCAGAAAATGATCATTCCTATAACCATTTAGTGTAACATACACCCTGCTTTCAGCAAAGGCACTGGCAATAACCCTTGTGACGTATAATCCCTTTGGTAATTTTTTATTAATCAAATTCCAGGTATAACCACCATCCTTACTAACATGTATGTTTCCATCATCGGTTCCTACATAGATCAATCCAAATTTCAAAGGACTTTCACTAATGGTGCTCAAAGTACCATAGGGCACATCGCCTTGGGCGGGATTGGTTGTAAGGTCTGCGCTCATGGTAACCAAACTATCTCCCCTATTCATAGACCTATGGAACTTATTAGAACCATAATAAAATACGTCTTGGTTATGCTTGCTCAACAAGATGGGCGCCTGCCAGTTAAATCGGAAATTGGGTTCTCCCAAATCATTGCTGGGCTTAATAAATTTCCTATCGCCACCGGCAGTATTGCTGCGCATATAGTTACCATATTGTGAACCCGTATAAACAGTTTTATTGTCTCGGGTATCTACTTGTACCTGCATACCATCGCCACCATTGAGACGCTTATACGGATTCTCACCTGAATCATACCAATCATAGTCTTCTCTAGTAGTACTTGGTGCAAACCAAGTGCCATTATCTTGAAGTCCACCATAGACATTATAGGGTTTTGCATTGTCAACTGTTATATTATAAAATTGACCAACAGCTGGCGTATTGGCCTTAAACCAATGGGCACCATCGTCATAACTTATATTGGCACCGCCGTCATTTCCATTAATGATATGACAGTCTTTAGCCGGATCTATCCAAACTACGTGGTGGTCTGAGTGAACATGTTCTTTGGCAATATTGGTAAAAGATTTACCTCCGTCTTTACTCATCATAACGTTTAATCCCGTGATGAATACTTTATCAGGATTAGATGGACTCACAAAAATCTTTCCAAAATAATAGCCATATGTACTATAGAAAAAAGAGCCAATACTTTTATCATTTGTTTTTTTCCAAGTTTCTCCACTATTATCACTTCTGTATACTTCACATCCTAAAATAGGCGTTTCAAATAATGCCGCATTGGCATCAAACAAAAAGTCCCATATACAAGTTGGTTTTAGTTTATCTGCTTTTACCAAATCTTTCAAAATGGCTGGGGTATATTTTGCAGGAATCCCATTTCTTCTATTTGAAGTAAATGCAGCCAATTTTTTGTTGTCCAATGCCAAAAACTGATCTTTGGTTAGGTCTTTAAAATCGCGCAGTACATAACGGCTTGTATCAGCCACTCTTTTAACCGTATCTGACACATGAAACTGATTGTCCAAAACGGCATAAACAATATTGGGTTGTTTGGGCGAAACTGCTAAACCAATTCTACCAACGCCATCGCCATTAGGAAATCCACTTCCCTGTTTAGAAACCAATACCCAATTATTTCCGCCATCCGTACTTTTATAGATTCCACTGGTTTTACCACTTTCTTCAAAATTGGAAGCGGTTCTGGTTCTATACCACATTGCAGCATACAATTCATTTGGATTGGCAGGATTCATTTCTAAATCAACTGCCCCAGTCTTATCATCCACTGCTAATACTTGTTGCCAGCTTTTTCCAGCATCAGTTGTTTTATATACACCTCTTTCTTTGTTAAAGGAGAACAGATGCCCCAAAGCAGCTACCCACAAGGTATTGGGGTCAGTTGGGTGTAATTGAATTTTTCCAATATGATGACTTTCAGGTAAGCCCATCCAGTCCCAATGTTTGCCATTGTCCATTGATTTGTAAATTCCCATTCCTGCATAGGAAGAACGGCTACTATTGACTTCTCCGGTTCCTACCCAAATGGCCCTGGTTTTCCAGTTGACAGCAATATCTCCAATGGTTAGAATGTCCGTACTATCAAATATGGGTTGAAAACTTTGTCCATTATTGGTTGTATGCCATAAACCACCTGATGCATAGGCAATATAAAATTCAGTAGGATCTGTAGGATTGGCATCAATATCTACTACCCTTCCGCTCATGACACTAGGACCAATATTGCGGAAACCGGTCTGATTAACCAGTGATTTCTTTTGAAGTGCCTGGCGTTGTTCCACCACTTTTAACCTGTCTATTGCCAAAGTGGGTTTCACCTGGGCTTGTCCGCAAATAGCAAACAATAAGCCAACTATAACAGTTGTTTTTCTCATGAGATGCAGAAATTTGGTAAATTGAATGGCTAATTTAACAATAATGCGCTACTGTCTGATACCATTGCTCCTTTTAATTTTAAATATTGGCTTTGGCCAGTGTAAAACCTTTAAAATTGGCGCCAATGGCGATACCTTGAATTGTAGCGATTTCAATGGATTCAAACAAGGTAAATGGACCATTCATGTTGAACCTTTAAGAGGAAATCCTGGCTTTGAAGAAGAGGGAGTATTTAAAAATGATAAAAAAGAAGGAGTTTGGAGAACCTTTAATTTAATGGGTGATATCATGGCTGTGGAAACCTATAGATGGGGATTGAAGAATGGAAAATGCCAATATTTTACCATTAATGGTATTGAAAGAGAGGAAAATTGGAGGGCCAGTAATCCAAATAAAGCATATGACACCATTGATGTTGCGGACCCCATGATTCCCAATAAATACGAACGGGT
>CAMFKK010000361.1 GCA_945957225.1 uncultured Sphingobacteriia bacterium
ACCCTCCACAAAGGGCATCATTAATTCAATATTCTTTGGATTTGATAATTTCTTCTCTATATCTTCAAAGCTCAACAATTCTTCCGCCACCAATTTGCCCAGCTTTTCGGCAAACTGTTTTTGGCGTTTTGGGAAAATGCCATGAAACTTGATTCCTAAAATATTTTTAGGTTCCTTTGGATGAAACAACATCTTAATGGCAATCCAATTGGTAAACCAACCAATAAATGCCGAGATAATAGGGATGAATAAAATGGCTATAGACATGTCTTATAATATAAAACCCTATAAGTTCAACCTTATAGGGTTTTGGGAGAACGATGGGTCTCGAACCCACGACCTACAGTGCCACAAACTGTCGCTCTAACCTACTGAGCTACGCCCTCCGGGTTTTTTGGGAACTTCCGTTTCCAAAGGATTGCAAAAATAGGGTAATTAGGCATTTGTTGAAAGCCTAAATGTATTTTTTTTAAAAGCTTTCTGGAAAAACCTTTGTTAATTACTATAAAAGGTAGGGGCTAAAAGGGTTTTTCAGTTATTTTTGAAACTAGTCATGCAAAAATTTAAGCAATTTATGAAGAGTAGAAAAGGAATTGTGTTATCCGCAATAGTATTGTTTGCTGCCCTGTTCTTTGCGTTCAAAGGAATAGAATATGGTAAATCTGATATTAATATTACCCTTAGGCAAAGACTGATTGCTGCCATTGGTTCTCTTTTAGAGCAAGAGCATTATAGTCCAAAACCCATTAATGACGCTTTTTCAAAGGAAGTGTATAAGAAATATCTCAATGATCTTGATGGAGAGAAAATCCTATTTCTGCAATCAGATATCAGTGGGTTTAAAAAGTTTGAAACCACTATTGATGATGAAATTCATGGGTCTCCCATACTTTTTGCGCCTACAGTCAGTGCAGTTTTTGACAAACGTATTCCTGAATTAATTGGCATGTACAAAGAGATTTTGTCTCAGCCATTTGACTTCTCAACAGAAGAAACGGCCATATTGGACGGTGACAAAATGGAATTTGCCAAAGATGAGAAAGAACGCAAAGACCGATTCCGCAAATTGTTGAAATTTTTGACTTTAGAACGTTATGTTGATTTGCAAGAACTGCGTGAAAAAAATAAGGATACCAAAGACTTTGTGGTAAAGGCCGATACGGCGCTAGAAAGAGAAGCCCGAATGAAAGTGATGAAGATCATGGACAAGAAATATGACAGGATCAAAGGTACCTTTAATGAAGATCAACGCTTTAATGCGTTCTTAAATACCATCACTAATTTGATGGATCCACATACTGACTATTTTCCTCCCATTGAGAAAAGGGCTTTTGATGAAGAAATGAGTAGGCGGTTTTATGGTATTGGTGCCCAATTGCGTGAAGACGATGCTGGAATTAAAATTGCTAGTGTACAAACAGGTGGAGCTGCATGGAAAACAGGAGAAGTGGTTGCCAATGATGTTATAGTTAAAGTAGCACAAGGAAAAGAAGAGCCCGTTGATGTTACCGGTTTTGCAACAGAAGATGCGGTAAAATTAATCAGGGGTAATAAAGGCACTGAAGTGCGATTGACTTTGAAAAAATTAGATGGAAGTATTAAAGTGGTTTCCATTATTAGAGAAGAAGTTTCATTAGACGAAGCCTTGGTTAGGGGAGCTGTGATTCAGAATGGCCCGGATAAGATTGGATACATTTATTTACCAGAATTTTATGCCGATTTTGAAAGAGAAGATGGAAGCCGTTGTTCTGAGGACGTTGCCAAAGAAGTTGAAAAATTAAAGGCAGAGAATGTAAAAGGGATTGTGTTGGACATTAGAAGTAATGGGGGTGGCTCTTTATATGAAGTGGTTCAAATGGTAGGACTCTTTATTAATCAAGGTCCAGTTGTGCAAGTGCGTGATAAAGAAGGAAAATCAAGTGCTTTAAATGATAAAAATGCAGGTGCCATTTATGATGGCCCATTGGCTGTGATGGTGAATGAGCTGAGTGCTTCTGCAAGTGAAATTTTTGCAGCAGCTATTCAAGATTATAAGCGTGGGATTATTATAGGAAGCAGTTCTACTTATGGAAAAGGTACGGTTCAAAAAACAGTTCCTTTTGGTAAGCCCATTGACTTTAGTAGTGGTAGAACAGAATATGGTGCGGTAAAATTGACCTTTCAAAAATACTATCGTATTAATGGAGGCTCAGTTCAATTGAAAGGAGTAACTCCTGATGTTGTTTTGCCAGATGCTTATGAATTCTATAAAATCCGTGAAAAAGACAATGCAGCTTCTTTGCCTTGGGATGAAATTAATAAAGTCTCTTACAATACCTGGAACAATGCAGATCTAAGTGTTGTTGTCAAGAATGAGAATGAAAAAATTGCTCAGAATAAATCATTGAATTTATTGCGTGATAATTTAGCATGGTTGAGCAAGAATGCTGAAATGCCGGTAAACTTGAATTTGCAGAAATATAAAAACATGCAAAAACAAATCAAAGCTACTGTGAATCAAAATAATTCCTTATTAAAAATTAAGGAAGAAATGGCAGTAGAAGCTATAAAAGTTGACCATGATAAATTTTACAATAACCCCGATAAAGTAAAGGGAGAAAGATATCAAGCATGGCTAAAGTCTATTAAAACAGACATGTATGTTGATGAGACAGTTAAAATGGTCAGTAGCTTGATTCACCCTCAAACCGCTACCGTTTTAAAATAATTGAACTGTACCTAACGATTGATCTTAATGGAGCATGAAAAGCATTGGTATGCCTTATACACCAAGCCTAGGTGGGAAAAGAAGATTGATACAGTCTTATTAAAAAGAGGTATTGAATCTTGGTGTCCATTAAACAGAATTGAAAGACAATGGAGCGATAGGAAAAAAGTAGTGGAAGAACCCCTTTTCAAGTCTTATATTTTTGTGCGCATCAATTTAGTGGATAAGGTAAAAGTCTTGAGTGTAGATGGGATTCTCAATTTTGTTCATTATGTTGGAAAACCTGCTGTAATTAGAGATGAGGAGATCAATATGATCAAGCATTATCTTTCTGAAAAAGAAGCCATAGTTTCTTTGATGGCCAAAGAAGGTTTTGAAGAATCCACCAAGGTTTGTGTAAAGCATGGGGTTTTTATGGGTAAAGAGGGCACGGTTCTAAAGAATGCCAAAAAGAAAATCTTTGTCAAACTTGAAAGCCTTGGTCAGGTAATGGTGGTAGAATTCCCAGCAGAATATTTAGAACCCATGTATTAATTACTGAATAGTCCAGTCAATAACTTGGTTGGCCCATTCTTCTCGGTAAGGTGTAGTAATGCGTAAATAATTGTCTGTATATCCCTCCATCATCCCATTTCTTTCAAATTTTTCAAACAAGACTTTTCTATTGCTTTGATAATGTTGTTCTGTAAAGTATTGAAGCTTTTGATATGATAGGTTACGCAAAACTTTATTCCTTTCATTACGAACATGAATAGGAATCACTGGTTGAATTTCCAATGCCTTTGTTTGATCCCTTTCTGAATAAGTAAATACGTGTAAATAAGAAATGTCTAAAGCGTGCAAGAAATCAAAGGTTTCTTGAAAATGGGCATTGGTTTCACCAGGAAATCCTACAATCACGTCAACGCCAATTGCACAATGGGGCATAAG
>CAMFKK010000362.1 GCA_945957225.1 uncultured Sphingobacteriia bacterium
GTTTGTCTGAGCTTGATCAGGGATAACATAGAAAAAATATACAAGGTCAATGCCCCAAATACAGATAGGATAATGATTTCAGCCGTTTTTCCAGTGCATAAAATCAAAACACCTAAAAATGCATTAACAAGTAATGCGTTGGCCGGTGTATGAAAATTGGGATGCACCCTGCCTAGGAACTTGGGAGCATTCCCAATCTTGCCAAATTCAAAACTGGCTCTTCCACTGGCCAATAATAAACCATGAAAAGAAGCAATCAATCCAAATAGTCCAATACCTACCAAGAGCTGGTAGAATAAGTGATTGGTCTCAAATAATTGACCAAGTGCTAAGGGTAATGGAGAATCAGAACTGCTACCATCTGCGGCGTATACAATGGCCTTCCATCCACCTACACCAATGCTTCCAAAAAACACCAAAACACAAAGAATCACCAAGGTGAATAAGGCCCAACTAAAACCGCGAAGGATATCTTTTTGTGGGTGTAGGGTTTCTTCTGCTACATTGGCCAATCCTTCAATACCCAAAAAGAACCAGATAGCAAATGGTAGTGCTGCAAAGACACCGGACCAACTATTGGGAAAAGGGTTTTCTGAAAATTTGGCTGCTGAAAAATGTGGAAGGGTTAAACAAGAAAACAACAATAGTTCTCCAACCGCTAAAATGGTGACTACTAATTCTACATTGGCCGCGGCCTTAATGCCATAGATATTGAGCGCGGTAAAAATTAGGTATACAGCAATTGCCGCTCCAAGCACAGGAACTTGCGGAAATGCCAAATGCAGGTAAGCACCAATGGCAATAGCAATGGCCGGTGGTGCAAAAACAAATTCTATAATCTGCGCTAGCCCAGTAATAAACCCAATGTCTTTGTGAAAAGCTTTCTCTGCATAATCATAAGCGCCCCCTGCTTTTGGTATAGCACATGCTAGTTCAGCATAGGAAAAACTAAAACAGCTATACAGGATAATTACTAATAAGGTAGCTGCTGCCATACCCCATGTGCCACCCTTTTCTAAGCCCAGGTTCCAACCAAAATACATTCCAGATATGACATAGCCTACACCCAAACCCCATAATAAAGTGGGTGTCAATTTTTTGGAAAGATGGTCGTTTGCCATAAACGGTAATTTAGGCTATTCGGCTCATTTTCAAACTTGATTAGGTTAAGAAATTATTATTGGATTTGTCTAAAGGTGATATTGATCCTAGCAGCCAGGGGCTTGCTTGTTTTAGGAATCCTGTGTTCCCAATAAGTATTGGTTTGTCCCTGCATGAGTAGTAAACTACCGTGTTCCAAAGAAATTTTTTGAACATGCTCCTTTGTTTGATAATGTCTTAATTGGAATTCACGCACTGCTCCCAAACTAATTGAGGCAATTATTGGTTCCGGTCCCAATTCTTTTTCATTGTCTCTATGCCAACCCATACTATCAGATCCATCTCTATACAGGTTCAATAAAGCTGTATTAAACGTTGATTGTGTAAATGCTTCCAGTTTGTTTTTAATTGCCATCATAGTTGGGCCAAAAACATGGGGTTGCATGGTAATCCCGGAATAAGTATAAGGTTTGTCTCCCATCCAAGCGGTAAGTCTGGGTTGCATGATTTTTTTGCCAAATAATAGGATGGGTTCTTGTTTCCAAGGAATTTCTGATTGAAGCGCTATTAAATGATTATCCGCCTCCTGTTTAGAGAAAAAGCCTGGCTCGTAAAAAACATCGCCCTGAAAGGGCAATAAATTAGCGGGTCTAGGAAAGAGGCTATTTTGCATGGTTATGGAACAAACCTTGGTTAAAAGGGTTCATAAATCTAGTCAGTTAAGACTTATTTTAACAAGAAACAGTTGGTCTAATCCAATAAAATCAACAGTTTTACGTTCTGTATCGGTAATTAGGCCCATACAAAACTAGTACATGAAAAAAAGGCAAATTGGTTTGGTCATCATCTCAAGTCTGTTCTTAGCAGCTTGCATGAAAGCCTATGTGCCACCTAGTGATGCGGCCATCACCATTTATGATATTGCTGGCACCTATAAACCAGGCAAATTGAAATGGGAGAAAAGCTTATTGGATACTTCCTATTTTAAAGGGGTAAATGACTCTTCCAATTTTGTGATTTATAATTACTTGAACGATTCTGTGTTTGTCAATATTGATACCAAAACAGAAATAGCAGCAAGAAGGTATAAACTCCCTCTCATTTCTAGAGCTGAGGACAAAACATCTGTTACCTACACATTTGGTATGCAAGAAACCTTTCCAGGCTATTTCTTGTATAAGTTTGACTATAGTTTAAAAGTTCGCATCTATTACCCCAGTACGGGCATTGCTTCTTATGCTACCATTTTGAATACTTCTACTAGGGCTGAAAGTACCAGCACCATTTATGTTGAGAAAGTAGACTTTACGGCTAACAAAGAATAATTTTTTAGGCAAAACCTTAATAAGGTTTAAGCAATGATTTTTTAGATTTATTAACCCAGCCAGCCCTTTCTGGGTAGTTTACCAATACAATTTTTAAATCTGCTGTAATGGGGTCAGAAGTCCAAACAATAGGAATAGTTTGACTGTCCTGTGTTTCTGATATGACCCAGTAGCCAATATTTTTTATAACCTGACTATTAAGTGAATCAGTTCTATATACTTTTAAATCTGCATAGGATTCATGCGGTACAATAGCTACACTAAACTTTGCCTCTTTTTTACTTGCCACAGGGTGAACAACTTGAGCATTAATATTGCTAAAATGGAAGAGTAATGGTAGGGCTAAAAAGGCAATAAAACTGTTTTTTTGAAATTGGTTTTTCATCTGTTTGTTTTTAGAATAAAA
This sequence comes from uncultured Sphingobacteriia bacterium, assembly GCA_945957225.1. Taxonomy (GTDB): domain Bacteria; phylum Bacteroidota; class Bacteroidia; order Chitinophagales; family Chitinophagaceae; genus Sediminibacterium. The sequence continues at coordinate 2,833 of CAMFKK010000362.1, forward strand.
GATTTGAATGTTGTTAAATTCAACAAACAGCAGGGCTAACCCAATAGGTTATAAAACGCATTTCAACGGGGGTAATTCAACGGTTGACAGCATGAAAACTACAGTTGGTACTATCAATCAAATGCAAATCAGTTGACCATGGGTCATTGGGTGTTACAAAAATATCTTTGTGAGGGGTTGATTGCATCTTGCAGAGACGCAAACAGATTACAAACCGGTAATCAATAATTAAAATTAGTAAAGTTTCTGAATTAAAAAAATTTTATGCCAGTTCTTCTATGTTGGCCATCGGCTTTAGCCTGAAATTTTTATTGCTTCAAAAGAGATTTTTTGGATTTATTTATCCAGCCCGCCCTTTCTGGATAGGATACCAAAACAATTTTTAAATCTGCGGTAATAGGGTCAGAAACCCAGTTAATAGGAATGGCTTTAGGATCTTTTGATACGGTAATAAACCAATATCCTATGTTTTTCTTTAGATTTTCATCTGTTGAGTCTGCTCTATATACTTTTAAATCTGCGTAGGATTCATGGGGAACAATGGCCACTGTAAACTTGGCTTTCTCCCCTGCAGCAATTGGATGAACCATTTGCGCAAAAAGTGAACTACCCAACAGATTAAATAAAATAACAACTAATAAACTAGCCAAAATTTTTTCAAAAACATTGGCTGTCAAACGCTTACATTTTTTCATAGATCATTTTCCCTTTTCATAATTCTTTCAAAACACGGTTACATCAATACATTATTGCCCCTGTCTCTTATACACATCTGACGCTGCCGACGACTAGTCGAGGGGTG
>CAMFKK010000363.1 GCA_945957225.1 uncultured Sphingobacteriia bacterium
TTGTATCTGATATTAATTTAGACGGTTATCCAGACTTGTACATTGGGAATGATTTTCATGAGAATGACTATCTCTATATTAATCAGAAAAACGGAACCTTTAAAGAAGAGATTACCCAACGCACCATGCATACCAGTCAGTATTCCATGGGAGTAGACGTGGCTGATGTAAACAATGATGGTTATCCTGAAATTGTATCCATGGACATGTTACCTGCAGATCCCTATATTTTAAAACGTTCAGAAGGAGAAGACACATATGATATATTCAATTTGAAAATTGGGTATGGTTATAACTACCAATACACCAGAAATAATCTGCAAGTCAATAGAAGAAATGGACATTTTAGTGAAACGGGTTTGTACTCAGGCATAGCTGCCACAGACTGGAGTTGGGCACCGCTTTGGATGGATTTTGACAATGATGGCTTAAAGGATTTATTTATCTCAAATGGCATTCCCAAAAGAATGAATGATATTGATTATATCAACTATATCTCCAATGACCAGATTCAGAACAAGATTAAGTGGAATAATCTGGAGAAAGCTGACATGGAATTGATCAATAAATTTCCTCAGATTAAATTGCCCAATAAATTTTATAGCAATAAAGGGAATCTTGTTTTTGATGACCTTGATGCACAAGTAAAAGGGAATCTGCCCACTTACTCTAACGGTTCAGTGTATGCAGATTTTGACAATGATGGCGACCTTGATATTTTAGTAAACAATATTGATGATCCGGTATTGCTATACGCCAACACCAGTAATGACAAAGTTCAAAAAGCATTTGCTTCTGTTAGTTTGCAGGGGCCGGAAAACAATCTCAATGCCATTGGCGCCAAATTGGTTTTGTTTTCAAATGGGTCCATTAGAACCTATGAAAAAAGTCCTGTTCGGGGATTCTTATCAAGCATGGAAATACCTATCCATATTGGATTGGAAAAAGTAGCGGTAGACTCGGCTTTTTTGGTTTGGCCTGATAATAGTTGTCAAAACATTCAATTCAACGCCAAAGATGGACAATACCGTTTTCAGTATCAAAAAGGATTGAAGCTTTTTCAATACCAATCAATCTTGGGTTTTCAAGTGAATCCCAATAAGACCATGGAAGATATTAGCAAGCTTGCTGGTCTCCAGTATAGACACAATGAAAATGTGTTTAATGAATTTAATAGAGAACCACTGATTCCACATATGTTGTCTACCGAAGGGCCAGCGCTTGCCGTAGGCGATGTAAACAATGATGGATTTGAAGATGTTTATATAGGTGCTTCAAAAGGATTTAAACCTTCACTGATGTTGCAGCAAAGCAATGGTAAGTTTAGTAAACAAACCGTACCCGTATTTGATGCAGATAGTTTGTATGAGGATATTGATGCTGTAATGGTTGACCTTAACAATGATGGAAATCAAGACCTAGTTGTTGCAAGTGGGGGTAATGAATATTATGGTCAGGAAGAATGGCTAAAGCCAAGATTGTATTTAGGCAATGGTAAAGCGGGCTTTTCAAAACAAGCAGATGCTTTTAACAATATTTATACTACCCAAGGAGCCATTGCTGCTAATGATTTTAATGGAGATGGGTTAATGGATTTGTTTATTGGAGGAAGGGCTGTTTCTTTTGCTTATGGTGCCATACCCAATTCTTATTTGTTACAGGGTGATGGAAAGGGGCATTTTAAAGATGTTACTGCATCTATTGCCAAAGGTCTTTCTCAGATAGGTATGGTTACTCAAGCTATATGGTTTGACATAGATCAAGACCAGGACCAGGACTTATTAATTGCTAGTGAATGGGGAGGCATCAATGCTTTTCTAAATAACAAAGGACAATTTACTCAGAAACAGATATCAGATAAAAAGGGCTGGTGGAATTGCTTATTGCCAATTGATATAGATAATGATGGAGACATGGATTTGGTTGCTGGGAACCTAGGACTGAATAGTAGGTTAAAAGCAAGTAAGGATAAGCCAGTCAAAATGTATTACCAAGACTTTGATGACAATGGTAAAAAGGAACAGGTATTAACTTATTTCTTGGGAGAAAAAGAATTGCCCTTTGCTAATAAGGCAGAACTAGAGAAGCAGATGCCCATGATCAAAAAGAAATTTTTGTACGCAGAAGATTTTGCAAAAGCATCTTTGAAAGATATTTTTAGTGCCTCTAAATTAGACAATGCCATACAGTACGGTGCAGATTGGTTTTCCAATACCTTGTTTTTAAACAATGGAAAACTAGACTTTAATGCCATAGCAATTCCCAGTGAAGCACAATGGAGTTCTGTCAAAGCCATTACTACTATTGATGCCAATGGTGATGACCTTCTTGATATTTTGCTCCTGGGAAATTACTACGATAACAATATTCAGATGGGTAGGTATGATGCAGATTTTGGAACCCTCTTGATTAACAAAGGCAAGGGTCTGTTAGAAGCAGCTCCTTTAAATGGGTTAGTGATCAAAGGACAGGTTAGAAAAGTATCACATATTCGATATCAAGAACAAAACGCTTGGGTCTTGGCAAAAAATAATGATAGTGTACAGCTGATTCGTTTTAAGCCACTCAAAAAGAAATAATTATCTAATTAATTGAATTGTTCCTGTCTTGATCATTTTCTTTCCTGATCGCAAAGCCATAATTTCTATTCGGTAAGGATACATGCCGGCCGGTTGCGGATTCCGTTTATAATTGCCATCCCATCCAACACTATTTTCTTTACCATCAAATACCAATTGCCCCCAACGATTAAAGACTTGCATGTTGATTAGTTGATAGCCGCTATTGGGTGGAATTCTGAATAGGTCATTGAGTCTATCAGCATTGGGTGTAAAAGCAGTAGGCAAATAGAATGCTGGATCACACAAGGCGTTTACATTCATGCTGGCTGTTTTACTGCCACAGAGGTTGCTCACTTTTACGGTATAAGTTCCTGCCTGTTTTGCGGAATAATAAAAATTACTGCTAGCTTGGTTATTCCATAAGTATTGATCAAATCCTGGTTCGGTGTACAATACAATACTATCTCTTCCTTCTAAACAAGTATCTGCACCAAGTTTAATAACAGATGGGTCTTTGAAAACAGTTACTTGATAAATTTTAATGCTGTCACAACCAAGCGCTGTTTTAAAACTTACATAATAAGTGCCTGAAATTCTGATAGGCGTATTGTCTGGTAATTTGTAATTGTCATTTTCACAGACTGCTATTTTTACAATATTTACTGTATCAATTACGTCTTTGCAACAGGCATTGGTGCAGGTAGTTGTAATGGTTAAGGGGTAGTCTTTTGCATTTGCTGTTGCTATAGAAAAAGGGTTACTGGGATTTAATTCATTGTCATGGTTCATGGCTGAGACATCTGCCAATAACCAGCTATTGGCGTCAAAGCTATTTAAACTGGTTGTGGTAGCCATGCATGCTAGGTTGGCAGCAGTATCTGTTTTATAGAGGTAATTATTTTGTAGACTAGCAGTGCTATTTAAAAATAGATAATAACCATCGACTCCCTGTATAATAGAATTTGCAATTTGTGCGCCTGAATTGGTGAGAATGGCTTTTTGTTGTACAACAGTACCTTGATCATCTAAATGTGCAATGATGGCTTG
>CAMFKK010000364.1 GCA_945957225.1 uncultured Sphingobacteriia bacterium
GAGCTCCCCATCTTGGAGCACGCATGGTTGATCATTGAACATGGAAAAATCCTTGATTATGGCAGCATGTCTGAATTGGATAAGCTTGCTTTAAGATTTGATCAAACCATTGATGCAGCTGGAGCTACAGTGCTACCTGCTTGGTGCGATAGTCATACCCATCTGGTTTTTGCTGCAAGTAGAGAATCCGAATTTGTAGACAAGATAAAAGGAATGAGCTACGCCGATATTGCAGCCAAAGGCGGTGGTATCCTTAATTCTGCCAGAAAATTGCAAGCCTGTTCTGAAGAAGAGCTGTTTCAATTGGCATTGCCACGCTTAAAGGAATGGATGAATTTGGGCACAGGTGCTATGGAAATCAAGAGTGGGTATGGATTAACAGTGGAAGCGGAATTAAAAATGCTAAGGGTCATCAAAAGACTCAAATCTGTATCACCCATACCTATCAAAGCTAGTTTTTTAGGGGCGCATACCTATCCTTTAGAATATAGGGACAACCATGAAGGTTATATTCAGTTAATTATCCAAGAAATGCTTCCTATTATTGCCAAAGAGGAACTAGCTGATTTTATAGACGTTTTTTGTGAAGATGGTTTTTTTAGCAAGGAAGAAACCATAAGAATCTGTCAGGCAGGGGCCAGTATGGGTTTGAAAGCAAAAATCCATGCCAACCAATTAAACCTATCCGGTGGGGTAGAAGCAGGTATTCTAGTCAATGCGCTTTCTGTAGACCATTTAGAAACCATGGATGATACTACCATCGCGGCTTTAGCGGCATCCAATACCATTGGTACGCTTTTGCCAACGGCAGCTTATTTTTTACGAATGGAATACCAACCTGCTAGGGCTTTAATTGACGCAGGTGCGGCTATTGCCCTTGCTTCAGATTTTAATCCAGGTTCTAGTCCCAGTGGCAATATGAATACCGTTGTTTCTATGGCCTGTATTCAAATGAAAATGTTGCCGGAAGAAGCCATTAATTCGGCTACTTTAAATGGGGCATTTGCCATGGAATTGGAGGCTGAAATGGGCAGTATTACTAAGGGAAAAAGGGCCAACCTGATTTTTACCAAACCCATACCATCCTTGGCTTATTTGCCTTATGCATTTGGGTCAAATCTGATTGAAAAGGTCATGGTGTCTGGAAAATTTCTGTAATCAATTTCCTGCTATGGGTTGAAATGATTAACTTAATCTATGGAAACATACCCACAAGCGCGCCATGAAACACTTTAAATCTTATCACAAACAAGACCTACTTTCTATTACCAAGATTAGAAGATTTGAAACCAAATTAGGGGAACGAATTCAGGTACTATCTGATCTAAATCATTTGGAACAGTCCATTCAAGCATCTTCTGCATCTTTTGTTCTTTTTGGGATACCCGAAGACATTGGGGTTAAAGCCAATCTAGGAATTGGGGGAGCGGATTCAGCTTGGGTTCCTTTTCTACAATCCTTTTTAAATAGTCAGAGTAATGACTTTTTAGAAGGGGGAGAGATTTTATTATTGGGTCATTTTGACTTCTCTGATATGGAGCATCTGATTGAGCAAAATGCGTTGAGTTATGATGAAAAGTCAGAAGCGTTTAGACACGCAGTCAATGCTATAGATGAGGAAGTAGAACAGTTGGTAAAATTGATTACCCAATTTAAAAAAATACCCATTGTCATTGGTGGTGGTCATAACAATTCCTATCCCTGTATCAAAGGAGCTGCAAAAGGTTATTATAAAGCGGGTGTCTTACCTATTGCACAACTTAATGCCATTAATTTAGACGCACATGCAGACTTTAGACCTATGGAGGGTAGGCATAGTGGCAATGGATTTACCTATGCAGAAGAAGACGGCTATCTAGAAAAATATTGTGTTATTGGCATTCACGAAAACTATTTGCCCCAAAATGTTTGGATGGATATTGTCAACAATCCATTTGTGGATTGCATTACCTATGAAGACATTTTTGTACATGAAAAAAGATCTTTTCTGCAAGCTGTTGGTCATGCCACTTCTTTTACAGATGATACTCTTTGTGGCATTGAATTAGACCTTGATTGTATTGAAGGGGTCTTGAGTAGTGCTCAAACTCCTGTAGGCATTAGTCCCAATCAAGCTAGACAATATATTCAATTTGCTACAGCACAATCAAAACCTGCTTACTTGCATATCTGTGAAGGCGCTACCCATTTATCTGATGGCAGAACCGATGGTAGTACGGGAAAACTTATCAGTTATTTGGTGAGCGATTTTGTAAAAGCCATGCAGATTTTATAAAATCCATCCATATTCTTTACTTAGTTGTTCCACCACCAGGTTTCTTAATGGGTGGTGGCATGGTGGCTTTTGGTTTTTCTCCTGGTTTTAAAATGGGAGCAGGTGCTATAACCGGTTTATTGTCAGGTAATTTGGCAGGTTGGCCACCCTTTGTTTCCAATGGTTTTGGTACCCCTGTTTTACCAGTTTCTAAAGGGTCAGACTCTGCCTTTATATCTTCAGGTTTAATGTCTTTGGGCAATTCGTAATCATTGATTGTTCCATTACCCTGGTCTTCTCCTTCAGCGCCTAAGGGAGCAGTAGTGCCATTGATATAATCAATGATAATATCGTTGGTCATCATTTCTGGTTTCACAAAAGTCTGATTAGCATCCAATCCACAGTTGGGATCTGCCGATGCTTTGGCAAAGAAATAAGCCCAGATAGGCATGGCTGCTCTAGCACCTTGACCATTCAGATTTTCATTTTTAAAACGGATAAACCTATCATCTGCGCCAACCCAAGTTCCAGCCATCAATTGAGGGGTATAACCCATAAACCATGCATCTGAATTATCATTGGTAGTTCCTGTTTTACCAGCCACTTCTAAATTGCCAGGAAGGTCATAAGCCCAAATTCCACGCGCAGTTCCAAATTGTATAACCCCTTGCATCATTTTAACAATAGAATATGCTGTTACTTCACTAATCACTTCTTTACGTTGTGGGGTAAAACTTTCTAAAACATTTCCATTTCTGTCTTCAATACGGGTAATATACATGGGCTTGGCATTGAATCCCCTGCCAGGGAACATGCTATAAGCCTGCATCATTTCAAACAAAGAAATTTCACATGAACCCAGTGCAATAGAAGGGTAGGGTTCAATCTTGGTTTGGAGATTTAATTTTTTTAAGTAATCTACAAATCGCTTTGCGCCATTATTGCCAGTAGCGTCTAATTGCTTCATTATATAGGCTGAAGCACAGTTTCTAGATTTAGCTAAAGCCTCCGCCATGGGCATGGTAGCTCCTGTACAAGATTTACTAGTTGCAGGAACCAAACCATATTGACCAAAGCTTTGTTGATTATCATTAACAGGGGTATTGGGTGTAAAACCAGCTTCTTCAATGGCCAAACTATACAACAATGGTTTCATGGTAGAACCCACCTGACGTTTGGTATTGATATTGGCGTGGTCATATTTAAATGTCTTGAAATCAATCCCGCCCACCCAGGCTTTTACTTCACCTGTCATGGGCTCCATAACCATAAAGCCCGCCTGTAACATTTGTCTATGATATTTGATAGAATCATAGGGAGACATAGTGGTATCCTTACCCCTAGTATTATTC
>CAMFKK010000365.1 GCA_945957225.1 uncultured Sphingobacteriia bacterium
ATTCCACCCTTATAAAATGATCAAAGACCACCGTACCGATTTTGAAGTAGGTAATGTGGGCCCTGTCATGGACGGAGAACTGGACGGCTTTATTAAAGCATTCTTGATGATGGAAAAAGAAGACGCAAATTCCAATTAATTAGAAGGACTAGTATCTGCTGTTGCTTCTAATACTTTTAGGAAGGGTTTTTCTTTGGGTTCAAACTTGAACCAGCAATAACCACCAATAATGGCAATCATAGATGCCAGTAATACAGAGATTTTAGCAATGTCTTGAACGGCTACTTCTTTGAATGCAAGTGTTGAGATAAAAATGCTCATGGTAAATCCAATACCTGCTAATATACCTGCGCCAATGATTTTATACCAATTGATGCCAGCTGGTAATACAGCCCATTTTCTTTGAACCAAATAATAGCAGGCTGCAGTAATACCCAAGGGTTTACCCAAACATAGTCCTAGGATAATACCCCAACCTAAGCGGCTATCCAAAGCCTGAAAACTATTGGCTGGAACTGGAATAGCGGTATTGGCCAAGGCAAATAGGGGTATGATAAAAAAATAGACAGGTAAATGAATGCCAGATTCAAAATTTCTTAGATGTTTTACCGGAACCAAGAAAGCAAAAATAACACCAGCCACGGTAGCATGAATGCCTGAGTTAAACATGCAATACCAAAGCAAGATGCCCAATAGGAATTGCCAAATACCAAAAGCTACTTGTTTTTTATTCAACCAATAAATGATTCCCACGCAAACAAATACTCCCAGTAAATAGCCCACTTGCAAATGGCTGCCATAAAATAGGGCTATCACCAAAATGGCTCCCAAGTCATCAATAATAGCAAGGGCAGTTAGGAAGATTTTTAAACCCATGGGTACTCGTTTTCCCAACAATGAAGCAACGCCTAAGGTGAAGGCAATATCAGTAGCAGTGGGAATGGCCCATCCATTGATATTTTCATGTCCCTTATTAAAAAGTCCGTAGAGAACAGCAGGTGCCAACATCCCTCCAATGGCCCCAAATACGGGTAACAAAGACTGTTTAATGGAAGAAAGCTGCCCCTCTATCATTTCTCTTTTAATTTCCATTCCCGCCAAAAAAAAGAAAATGGCCATCAATCCATCATTGATCAGCAATAAGGGTGAATTGGGTAAAGAAAGAAATCCTATTTCAACATGGTGTTGGTCTAGTCCAGAAAAAGAGTAATGCCAGAATTGCAAATAGCTTTGAGCGGCCCAATGCCAATTGGCAATGAGTAAAGACAAACCTGTGCAGGCCAATAACATTATGCCAACAGACTTGCTATCATGCATGAAATGCTTGATAGGGTTAATTAGGTATGTTTTAAAAAATTCATTCATGGTTACAAGATAAATAATTTGCTGGAAGACTGCACCAAACCTTAGTTATCATTACTTAACATCTGAAATTTGCTCTTGGGTCTTCTGTCATCCTGCCATTTAAAATTACGCAGTTTTAAGTCTTCATGGTTTACTTGACGCATGGGGTAGGAGTTGCCAATCAAGTTATTTCTAAACACCACTTTTTGTGGCTTATTGTCTTCAAAGCTAATTTCAATAATGTCTGCTTCTGATTTATTAACGCCGGTAAAATGTTTAAAATCATCTAATCCATAATACACATTTTCAGCGCTGCCCTTTGCCCGCATAAAATTAATCTGCCCATCATTAAAAAGTGCATTGATGCTATTGCCTTTTAACTGATTATAATAATCCTTGCTGCTGCTATCGGCAAGGTTTAAGGCCATGGCATTTTCAAAAACATATAATCTTTCAGGCTTCTTATTTGCCAAGAACAAATACAAAGTATCTCCACTAATCTGATTGCTTTGTGCCCATGCTATAGGTTCTTTAAACAATCGGAAAGTGGAATCTTCCATAGAATAAAACAAACTATCGCCCACGGCTTGTAAACTGTCAGAGAAAATACGCACATGATAAAAAGCTTCTATGAATTTATCATTGCTGCTATCTTGCTTATCCTTATCAGGTCCGGTTTTGATCACAGGTTGGTGCATGGTACTATCCCTAATCACTGGTACTTTGCGCGTTTTAATCAGATCTGAAAGTTTGGCAGAATACAAGGTATCTGCACTTACATAAATGCTGTCTTTGTTTTGTTTAATCAGGAGCAATGGCTTCTGTGTTGCTAGAAATGCGGACTTCTTTTTGTTGGTTTTGATATTGTTGGCAATCAAGTCATAGCCCTCTGTGCTATCCTTTCCTCTGTAAACGGCATTCCCAGAAAATTCACTCAAACCGGTGCTGTCATCAAAAGCCATATCATCAGCAGTAAAGGTATAAGTGCTATCATCAATCACAGAACGCTGACGCAATACCCCTTTTTTGTTCTTGATATCAAACCAGCCATCCTTGGTTTTTATAGTTCTTTTTTCATTTAGAATCACCGTAGGGCAGGTGAATGTGGCAATATCGGTATTGGTATTGTATTGTAAAGTATCAGTATTGATCTTGTATTCAGGGTCAACCAAATGCACTTTCTGTTTAAAGATAACGTCCTTGGTATCTCCATAGTAATAGCCTTCTTTACTGGTGAGTACTGTTTTCTTGTCTACTACTTTTCCGCCATTTCTATATACCCCAATTTTGAGTGTTACGTCATAGTCCAAGTCATCCGTAGTAAGCACAGCTTTACCATCTGTGAGTTTTACTTTTTTTTGTAGCAACGCTTTTTTCTCCTTGCCTTGGTACTTGAGGTATTGGGCATAGGTATGTACACTATCGGCATCATTGATATGTACATTGCCAAATGCTTCTAAGGTATTGAGTAAACTATTGATGACAATACTATCCGCATAAAACAACGTATTTTCTTGTTTCACTAGTACATTGCCGCCCAAAGAAATCAGGTTAGTAACACTATCTACTTTTACCGCATTATAACGGTCTGCTTTTAAAATATCAATTTGTTTACCCGGAACCACGGTATCCACAGGATTCCTTTGTGCCTTAGCTGAAATGCCGCACAGGAAAAATAAAACAGCAAACATCAATTTCTGGGACCAACTCATTTTTGGGATGTCTTGGTGGAATCAGCCAGTGGTTGCATTAATGGACCGCTTTTATCCTTTTTGCCAAATACAGAGATACTCACATAGCGTTTTGGATGCATGCGCAAATCATCTAATAAAGTATTAGCACTATGCATGGTATTGTTCAAATTATTATACAAGGCTTTGTCATTGATCAGCTTACCCAAGGAACCTTCTTGAGAATCCACTTTGGCCATTACCCCATTTAATTTGGCCAGGGCTGCTTTTAACTCCTTTACACTTCCTTCCAAATCGGCCTTTGACAATTGTTCTGTAGTTTTCTCTACATTAGTCATGGTCCTGCTCAATTTTTCATTATTGTCCGCTAAGTTTTTGGTAAAACTGTTCACATTGTTCATGGACTGGGTAATGGTACCAGACTGTTGGTGTAACATGGTTTCAATAGAAACGGCTGATTTTTGCAAACTGGCCGTTGTCTGATTCATGTTAGCAATCACAGCTTGTAAGTTATTCTTGGTAGTTGGATCAAAAACGGTATTGATATTATTTAAAACCTGTCTCT
>CAMFKK010000366.1 GCA_945957225.1 uncultured Sphingobacteriia bacterium
ATCAAAAACGGTATTGATATTATTTAAAACAGCATCCAGTGTTTTAATGGTTTGTTTTAATTGGTCACCAACGGGTCCCAATTTGTCCATGACTTCTCCCATTAATCCTGGTTCAGCAACTGTTCTAATAGTATCCCCAGTCATCATACCCTTGGTAGAATTACCCAGTTTGATTTCAACACTAGGGGAACCCAGCATACTTTCTTTGATCACGGCCACAGAGTTGTCAGGAATCATATAATAATCCTTCAGCTTAATAGTTACCAAAATACTAGAAAGGGCTTTGTCTGAATTTTCTAATTCAAAAACCGAACCTACCTGGTATCCATTGATATAAACAGGGTTTGATACCATGATGCCCTTGGTATTGGCGTATTTGGCATAGATAAAATGTCCTGTTTTAAACATGGTTCTACCACGCAGGAAATTAAAACCAAGAATCAAAAAGGTGATGGCAATTGCGGTTAATGCGCCCACCTTGGTTTCATTTGAAATCTTCATAGCTACAAAACTAAGGGTTCTTGGCCTGAAGCCTCCCAATCAGTTATGTAAAAAATCAGGGGAAATGGTTAAAATTATTTGGATCCACCAACAGAAAGCTGCTTTTCTAAGGAAAATTTATAGCGCTTTAAAGAACGAATAATCACTTCACAGATTTCACGCTGCCCGTCTTCACTATTTAAATATTCTTCTTCTTCAGGATTAGAAATAAAGCCTGTTTCTATCAAAACAGCTGGCATGGCCACAGCTTGTAATACCCAAATTCCCTTTTGACGTTGTTGGGCTTGACGGCTAACCCTGCCTACTTTTTGAAATTCTTCTTCAATAGTGAGGGCCAAATTAGCGGAACGTTGAAAATATTGTTGGGTTTTTAAAGTAGAAATCATCATTTTGGTAGGGTCATTGCTATTATTCTCATTGAGAATTTTTGCAGACACACTATCCATATACATATCCATATTCTCGGTTAATGCATCTTTTTTAGCATCGGTTTTACTAACCCCATAAATAAAGGTTTCGGTTCCCTTGGCTGGATTTGGGGTGGTCCAAGTATTATAGTCCGTTACTTTGCGCGTATATTTCTTTCTTTTCTTACCCTTTCCCTTGTAATAGGTTTCTGTATGATGCCCCACCACCTCTCTATGTCTAACTGGGTCAGCACTGTTAACGTGGATACAAACAAATAAATCGCCCTTGGCTTGATTGGCAATCTGAGCCTTGGTTATCACAGAATGAAAAATATCCGTATTACGGGTCATAACAACCTCAACATCTGGCATTTCTTCACGCATCATCTGTTCTAGTTTCAAAGAAACAGCTAGCGCGATGTCTTTTTCATTTGAAAATTTACCTCTGGCACCTCCATCTGATCCACCATGACCTGGGTCAATCACAATCCTGCGCAATACCTGCTTTTGCATAGGATTGGGTTTAGGATGGATAAAGGACATGGCTACCAAGGCACAAAATCCACATAAAAAAAAGCCTGTTATTGTTCTGCGCATCATATCAATTCGTTAAAGGATTTACACACATACCATTATACCCCTCGAAGCCCTTATTTTTGCCCACTGAGAACTATGAGCAAACTGTGCAAATTTAACGTAAAAACGCTCCTTGGTATTGTTGTATTGGCTTATTTGCTGATATTAACAATTCATACTGAGGCTTCGCGTGCACAACAGCCCATGGTATGGAACTGGCTGAACACCCTACAAGATACGGTTCCAGAAACGGTGCCGGTGAAAAAAAGCATTGAACCGGATCCTGACGATACTACTAAATTGGATAGTATTCCCAAGGTTGACACCCTACATATTTCTAAAGACAGTATTGACGCACCTGTTAAATATAACGCGGAAGATTCGGGGGTATTGATCATACCCACCAAAGAGTTCATTTTATATGGCAAGGCCAAAATGGACTATAAAGACATGAATCTAGACGCAGCCACCATTCGGTATGATCAACAGACGCAGATCATCAAAGCTTATGGGGGAGTAGATACGGCCAATAATCCCTTAAATAAACCGCATTTTAACCAAGGTGAAACCAAGACCATCAGTGATTCTATTGCCTTTAATACCAAAACGGGAAAGGCTTTGATTCAAAATACATTTTTGCAAGAGGGTGAAATTTTTGTGAATGCACAACAACTCAAAAAAGTCAATGCGGAAGAGGCTTTTGCAAGAAAAGCACGTTTTACCACTTGTAATTTAGATACCCCGCATTTTGCCTTTAGAACGGGTAAGATGAAAATAGTGAACAATAAACTGGGGGTATCCGGTCCCGCATTTCCAGAATTTGAGGGGGTACCCATGCCAATTGGAATCCCATTTGGATTGTATCCCTTAAGCAGGGGTAGGCATTCAGGTATTATGGCTCCGGCATTTATTACCAGTGAAGATTTTGGGGTAGGGTTAGAAGGATTGGGCTATTATAAAGTAATCAATGATAATTTGGATATCACCAGCAAGGCCAATATCTACTCCTACGGAGGATGGCTGCTGAACTTTAATTCCAAATACATTAAACGATATAGATACACCGGAAACCTGAACCTCACTTTTCAAAATACCAAGGCCTTGAATAGATCAGGTAGTTCAAAAGAGGAGTTTAGTCAGTCTAAATCATATATGATTAACTGGAGTCATAGCATGGACAATCGGGCCAGACCTGGTACCAGTTTTGGGGCATCGGTGAATTTTGGTTCCACCAAGTTTAACCAGTCCTTGCTCAATAACCCCTATGCCAACTATAATAACCAGTTGAGTTCTTCTATCAATTATTCCAAAGATTGGAGGGGTAAATACAACCTGTCTTTAAATGCCAACCATAACCAGAATAGTAATTCAGGATTGGTAAACGTAAACTTACCTACTGCAAACTTTAACGTAGTTACTTTCTATCCTTTTCAGAAAAAAGAATCTGTTGGAACACCTAAATGGTATGAGAAATTGGGACTTGGATATAGTGGGAACCTGCAAAACCAATTCTCTTTCTACGATAGCACATTCAATTTTCGCAGAATGCTAGACACGGTGCAGTGGGGTGCACAACATAATATTCCAATAACACTTTCATTGCCATCTCTTGGTCCCATTACCATCGCGCCAAGCGTATCTTATGAAGAACGTTGGTATGGACAGTCTAACAAAAAATCATGGAACGCTACTACACAAAAGGTGGATACCACCATTACCAAAGGTTTTTATACGGCGCGTCAAATGGGATTTGGGATTGGAGCCAATACCCGAATTTTTGGTACTTATTTGTTCAAGAAATCTAAAGGTGTTCAAGCTATTAGGCATGAAATCAGACCCAATATTTCTTTGAACTATAAACCCGATATGGCTAAAAAGGATTACTATGAAACTCAGGTAGATGCTTCTGGTAGAAAACAACGCTTTTCTAGGTTTGATGGTGGAATCATGGGGGCATTTTCTGAAGGTAAATTTGGTGGGATTGGATTTGGAGTAGACAATTTATTAGAGATGAAAGTGAAGGATAAAAAGGATACTGCCAATAAGGAAGCCAAGAAAGTGCGAATTATTGATGGTTTTGGATTCTCTTCTTCTTATAATTTGATGGCCGATAGT
>CAMFKK010000367.1 GCA_945957225.1 uncultured Sphingobacteriia bacterium
AACTCTGCCTATTATGGTTCTACTAGTATGCCTGAAGAAGATTATATGGAAAGAGATATTAAAGCTTTCCGTTTAAGAGATATTTCTTTGAGCTATCGTTTCCCAGAATCAGTGTTAACCAACAGAAGAAGGAATATGGATTCTCCAGGCGTAATTGATTACTTACCTATTAAATCTTTGAGCTTCTTTATCACTTGTAATGATTTGTTGTTGTTTACCAATTATTCTGGTGCGGACCCTGCTGCTAATGGCGGTAATGCTTCACTAAGAGGGGTTGGGGCCGTAGGATTTGACTATGGAAATATTGCAGCACCATTGAGTTTCAACGCAGGATTAAGAGTAGGATTTTAATTGAAATAAATAAAATGATTATGAAATATATAAGCTTTATAACCACTAAAACGGCAGTAACCATTTTTGCCATCGGGGTTATTGCATTGGCTTCTTGTTCCAAGAAGTTAGATGAGGCCTATCTAAACCCCAATAACCCAGTTGAGGGTGCCATTGAAGCCATTTTGCCTAATACCATCAATCAAATGACATCTACTGCAGCTCCTCCAGCTGGTGGTGGCGGTGGATCTTACGGTCCTGCTGCAGAAGCCGTAAATATGGCACGTTATATTCAATTCTGGAATGCAGTTGGTACCAATGATAACTATGACCAAATGGGTGGTGTATATGCTACCGCATCTGACAATACCGGTTTAGTTTGGGCCATGCACTATTATGGAATTGGGGCTAATGCTAAATTCATCATTTCCAGAGGAATACAGCAAGAGAAATGGGATTATGTAGGTGTTGCCCATGCCATTTTTGCTTTTAGTTGGTTAACTCTAACTGAAGAATATGGTGAAGTAATACTTAGACAAGCTTTTGATGGTAGTAGAAGTACTTTTGAATACAATACCCAACAAGAAGTGTATGATTCTGTTCGGATTATGTGTGATAATGCCATTACCTATTTGAACAGAACCGATGGAAAAGTAAGTGCTGCCAATTTAAAATTGGGAGACGCTTATTTCTTGGGTGGGGATGTGAACAAATGGAAAAAATTTGTGTATGCCATTAAAGCTAGAACATTTGCTCACTTAAGTAATAAGGCCATTTACGGTTCAAAAGGATATGCAGATTCAGTGATTAAATATTCCGATTTATCGGTAAGTACCAATGCTGAAAACGCCACTCAAAAATGGTCTGGTGGTAACTTTAGTGGTACCAACAATTACTATGGTCCTTATAGGGGTAATATTGGTTCAATAAGACAGTCTGCCTTTATTGCTAACCTTTTATCTGGTACTTCTATTGAATCACCTTTTACTGGTGTTTTTGATCCACGAACTCCATACCTGATTAATGAAAATACCAACGGCACTTATAGAGGGGTAGTCCCCAATTTGGGTACTTCTGGATTGGCTGCTGCAGACCAACCTAAGACATTCTGGAGACAACCATTTGCATCTACTTCTACAGCTGTGCCAGATTCTGGAAGATATATCTTTAATAACCTTGCTCCTTTCCCTGTATTAACTGCTGCAGAAGTGCAATTCATGAAGGCAGAAGCAGCTTTTAGAAAAGGGGATAAAGCTTTGGCTTTAGCTGCCTACACTAAGGGAATTAATTTGTCTTTTGACTTGCTAGTTACTGAATACCAAACAAGGGTTCCAGCTAATTTAAGAATTACCGATGCAACAAGGAATGCCTATTTTGCCAACACCAAAGTCATTCCTGCAACACCTGCTGGTTTAACCTTAACTATGATTATGCTACAAAAATACATTGCCTTATATGGTTACGGATTTAATGAAACCTGGACAGATATGCGAAGGTTCCATTATACAGATTTGGATCCAGCAACTGGAAAACAAGTATATGCTGGTTTCCAATTACCTTCTACGCTAACCATTTTTAATAATGGCAAACCAGTATATAGGGCAAGACCACGTTATAATTCAGAGTATTTGTATAATATTCCGAATTTGCAGCTCATTGGGGCTTTGGCATCTGATTATCATACTAAAGAACATTGGTTCAGTCAACCTTAACCATCAAGCATAAAACTGAAAAGATGAAAAAATCAATTTTAAAATACGGATTAGCTCTGGCAGTCATTATTCTAATGTATGCTTGTTCCAAAAAAGATGGGGTGACCAACCAGCCATATGACGCATATGGTATTACAGGTACCCAAGGGCAATTAAAAATCAATCTTGCATTTGCTTATACGGTAGATTATAGCACTATGCGTATAAAGATCAATGGAAAAACAGTAAGTAGTAGTTTGCAAACTAGGCAGCCTTTTCCAGGAGGTGGATACAATACACGTGGTAGTAATTTTGCTTTGTATCTTTCTGTTCCACAAGGAAATAACTCGGTTTCTGTAGTTTTACCTAAAGTGGGAACAGATACTGATTCAATTGTTTTGTATAGTGGTTCTGTATCCATATCTGACAACAGTCCTTATACACTTCATTTGTCAGATACTGCGGGAAACCCTAGAAGTGGAAAGATTGACCAATTATTGGTAAAGAATGTCATCAATAAAATGGATACTGGTTTTTGCCGTTTCAAATTTGTGAATCTGATTCCCAATTTAACTGCGGTTGATTTGTATTTAAACGGTATTAAAATTCAATCCAATATTCCTTATAAGACAGCAACCGATACATTCAGTATTAGAACAGGTGTAAACCAACCTGGTTGGACTTCTGCCATTACTACCACTTGGGCGGTAAGACCAGCAGGTGCTTTGCCTACTTCTACAGCAACTGCTTCTTATGCAAGTTCAAATGGATTGCAGTCACAAAAAGTGATGACCATTTTTAGTATGGGTTATGCTACTGCAACAGGAACAAGACTACCTTTTGTTGCTTTTACACTTGATAATAACGAGTAGGAATAGCGGGTTTAAATTTATAATAGGAGGAAGGGATTTTAAATCTCTTCCTCTTTTTTTTGGAGCAGTTTTAACAGGAGCTTTTGTATTTTTACCTATAGCTATTCCAATGATCAAAACCTTTTTTATGCCGGCTAAAAAGCTCATTCTATTACTGGTTGTTTTTTTGCTTGCCAATACTTTATCTGCCCAGGTTTTGGATACTACATTGTTACGCTATCGTAGCAATTTTCAACAGGAGAAAATTCATATTCATTTTGATAAAACAGTTTATAATAAGGGTGAAACCATTTGGTTCAAAGCCTATATCATGGCAGGGGATAGTCTTTCTGACTATAGTAGGAATTTTTATCTGGATGTATATAATGATTCAGGTATTTTAATCAAGCATACAGTGCACCCCGTTTTTGAATCCTCCGCTAGAGGTTCAATTGAAGTGCCACAACAATACAAAGGAGAAGTACTTCATATTAAAGCCTATACTAGGTGGATGTTGAATTTTGACAAGGATTTACTCTATTTTAAAGATCTGCAAGTTGCACAAACTAATGCAAGTGCAAAAAAAGTCTCCCCATTTGCAAGTTTGAAATTATTTCCAGAAGGGGGAGATTTGGTGGCAGGCTTGGAATCCAATGTGGCTTTTCTGGCCGCAGACCAATCAGGTAAACCCGTTGCAATAAGAGGAGCCATACTCAAT
>CAMFKK010000368.1 GCA_945957225.1 uncultured Sphingobacteriia bacterium
CAGCTATGTATCTAGGCCCTAAGGGACAGATTGCTCAAATGACCAATGGGATGAATTGCCAAAATTGCCATTTAGCTGCTGGAACAAAACCATGGGGATTGAATTATGGTTCAGTGGCATCTAATTATCCAAAATTTAGAGCAAGGTCAGGTACGGTGGAGACCATTGCCAAAAGGGTCAATGATTGTATAGAAAGAAGCCTAAATGGCAAGGCTTTGGATAGTAATTCATTAGAAATGAAGGCATTTATAAGCTATATCAAATGGATTGGTGCAGATGTGCCAAAAGGAATTACTGTCAAAGGTTCTGGGATAGCAAAATTGTCTTTTTTAAATAGGCCTGCTGACCCAAAAATTGGCAATACACTTTATATAACACATTGTAGCGTTTGTCATGGGAAAACTGGAGAAGGTTTCATGGACAGTACAGGAAATAAATTTGTCTATCCTCCCTTATGGGGAAAAGCCAGTTATAATCATGGTGCAGGAATTAACCAATTATCCAAATTGGCTGGCTTTATTAAAAACAATATGCCCAATGGTATAAGCTATCAACAACCATTTTTAACAGATCAAGAATCATGGGATCTTGCTGCTTTTATAAATACGCAAACAAGACCAGACATGAATCTCTCAAAAGATTGGCCAAACCTTGCTACAAAGCCCTTTGATTATCCTTATGGGCCTTATGCCGATAGCTTTCCTCAGTCAATGCATCAATTGGGGCCGTTTTTACCCATTCAACAGTATTGGAAAAATAGGAATGGGAGTAAATAAAAATGCCATCCCAATTGCTTGAAGTGGCATCCCTTTCATATAGCATATTTCTTAACTAATGGGAACAAAGTCACTGGCTTTTTTAGTTGCCATTTCTTCATAAGTTTTCCATTTTAGATTAACAAGTTCTTGTGCGTGTACCATCAATCTTTCAGCTTCTTCTGGATTAGTTACAGTCAGCACTTTGTATCGGAGTTCATTGTAAGCATAATCTCTTAAACTCATAGTAGGTCTAGCTGAATCTAGTACAAATGGATTCTGATTCTTTATACGTAAAATTGGATTATAACGTAGTAATGGCCAGTGTCCACTTGCTACAGCATTGTTTTGCTGATTTAGACCGTCTTTTAAGTCATATCCATGAGCAATACAATGGCTATAAGCTAGAATTAAAGCAGGGCCGTCATAAGCTTCTGCTTCTCTCATGGCTAGTAATGTTTGTTGTGGATTGGCACCAAATGCCACCCTTGCCACATAAACATTTCCATAGGAGATGGCTTGCATAGCTAGGTCTTTTTTACCTCCGGTTTTACCTGCGGCAGCAAACTTGGCTGTGGCGGCAGTAGGTGTTGATTTAGAAGACTGACCCCCTGTATTGGAATATACTTCTGTATCCATTACCAGAATTTTTACGTTTCTTCCACTTGCTAAAGCATGATCCAATCCACCATAACCAATATCATAGGCCCAACCATCTCCACCTACTAACCAAACAGATCTACGAACTAATTGGTCACAAACAGATAGCAAGTGTTTGGCCGATGATAGAGAAATACTTGCTAGTTTTTCTTTTAAAAGCTGAACCCTTAATTGTTGTAAAACCAATTCTGATTCCAAAACTTGTTTGGCATTGACAATTTCATTGACAAATGCTTCACCTAGTTCAGGTTTTAATTCTTCTAATAATTGTTTGGCAATCACCAATTGATTATCAGCTGTAATACGCATTCCTAATCCAAATTCAGCATTGTCTTCAAATAGTGAGTTTGACCAGGCTGGACCTCTGCCTTCTTTGTTCACTGTCCAAGGTGTTGTTGGTAAATTACCACCATAGATGGAAGAACAACCCGTTGCATTGGCAATCAATAATCGATTTCCAAATAATTGAGACAATAATTTCAAATAGGGCGTTTCACCGCAACCAGCGCAAGCACCAGAGAATTCAAACAAAGGTTCTAAGAATTGGGCACCATGAACAGTTGAAAAGTCAATCTTAGAACGATCATTCCATGTGATATTTTCAAAGGTTTCAATGTTTTGTTTTTCCAATTCCAAAATGGGTTCTTTATCTCCCAAATTAATGGCTTTCTTACTGGTATCAGTAGCATGAGTTACAGGACAAGCTTCTACGCAAAGATTACAACCGGTGCAGTCTTCTAGATAAACCTGGAGGGTATATTGTGTTTCAGGAAATCCACGTGCATTTATAGGAGCATGTTTGAATCCATCCTGTACTCCCTTCAAATTGTCTTTATGATAGAATTTGGCCCTAATTACACTGTGAGGACATACATAAGCACAGTTGCCACATTGAATACACTGATCGGGTTCCCAAATAGCTACTCTGTCAGAGACATTTCTTTTTTCCCATTGGGTAGTACCACTTGGATAAGTACCATCAATAGGCATCATGCTCACTGGTAATTGGTCTCCATGATCTGCCATCATCACAGCAGTCACATTTTTAACAAAGTCCGGTGCTTTGTCAGATACGGTTTGCATTTTCATGTCCGCTGAAGAAACAGTTCCAGGATATTGTACTTCAAACATATTTGCCAATGTGGCATCAACAGCTTGGAAGTTTTGATCAATTACTTTTTGCCCTTTTTTGAAATAGGTTTTCTCAATAGCTTTTTTGATCTGTTTAATGGCAGCTTCTCTTGGCAATACACCAGATAGCGCAAAATAACAGGTCTGCATAATAGTATTGATTCTTCCTCTCATACCTGTATCACGGGCAACAGTGGTTGCATCAATAACAAAGAATTTGATTTTCTTGTCAATGATTTGTTTTTGAACCTGGCCTGTAAGTTTGTCCCAAACTTCTTCTTTGCTATAAGGACTGTTTAATAAGAAGGTAGCCCCCTCACTAGCAAAAGCCAGCATTTCTACTTTTTCAGTAAAATTAAATTGGTGACAGGCTATAAAATCAGCTTTAGAAATCAAGTAAGGAGCACGGATGGGTTTTGGCCCAAATCGCAAGTGCGATACGGTTCTGGCACCTGATTTTTTAGAATCATACACAAAATAACCCTGGCCATATAAGTCCGTATTTTCACCAATGATTTTAATGGTGTTTTTATTGGCACCCACAGTACCGTCTGCACCCAAGCCAAAGAACAAACCTTGTCTCCATTCAGATTCATCCAATTTGTAATTAGGATCATAGCTCAAACTCAAATGGGTTACGTCATCATTGATACCTACAGTAAATCCATTTTTTGGATGGTCTTTTTTGAGTTCATCGTACACGGCTTTCACCATGGCAGGAGTGAACTCTTTGGAAGAAAGACCATAACGTCCACCAACCAATTTGGGTAAGTGTTTGATCTTTCCTTTTTGCAAAGCTTCTACCAAGGTAGACAGAACGTCTTGGTACATAGGTTCTCCTGAAGAACCAGATTCTTTGGTTCTATCCAAAATGGCAATTGTCTTGACGCTTTCTGGAAGTGCTTTTACCAAATGTTCTAGAGAGAATGTTCTGTATAAACGAACTTGAATAACGCCCGTTTTTTCACCAGCTGCATTTAAAGCCAACATGGTTTCTGAAACGGTTTCACCACCAGAACCCATGACAATGATTACTCGAT
>CAMFKK010000369.1 GCA_945957225.1 uncultured Sphingobacteriia bacterium
ACATTGTATTTTAAAGTGCTCCATTGACCTTGTGCTTCTAAAGACCATTTGGTAGACAAAGGAATGTTTAGGTAAATACCTGCAGCCCATCCTAGGTCATTTTTATAGTCAATATTAGATGTATTGGTTCTGAACTGTGTGTAGTTCAATGCACCTAATAAACCACCAGAAATACCTGGTTTGCCGGTTTTAGTTGTTTGGGCCATTGAAGTCATGGCTACCATCAGCGTTGCAACTAGGAGCAACAAGGAACTGAATTTTTTCATTTTCATAATTTTTTTTTGATTGCTTTTACATTCAACACTCAGTAAGGCTGAAATGGAAACAGGGCAAATTTATAGTATATCTATAAATTAACAACTATTGTTTGACTTGATTTTAAGGTTATATTTAAAAAAACAGTGTTTTAAACAGGAATTGGGCCATTTGGGCTTCGTAATTTGCGTTCTTTAGCTGTTTGACCCACCTAATTCCATATATAGCATTTGTCAAAAATATTTCAGACGCCTCTAAAATTTCATCCAATTCTAGGCTGGTTTCTAGCACACTGATGTCTTTTTTGCGCATTTCTGTGATTAAATGCCTTCTCATGACCCCTTCTACGGGTCCTTCAGACAGGGCTGGGGTTTTGATAATGCCATCCTTTACTATAAACACATTGGCAATGGTAGCATCGGCCAATCTGTTAAAAGGATTAAAAAGAAATGCATCATTGAGGTGGTTTTCTTTTGCCCAAATAGCCGCCATAGCATAGTTCAGATAGTTATTGGTTTTTAGATGAGAGAAGCCATCACATACTTTTTTGGCATCGGGATAAATACCCACTACTAACCCGTTTTCGTTTAACTGATTATTAGAAACATTTAAATCCCAGGTTTGAATTAAATGGTGGGGAAAATGATTGACACTATCATAGATACCACCCTCGCCTCTATAAATGGTCAATCTAATTCTAGCTAGACCATGATGGCCATTCTTTTTAACCAATTCTTGGATCTGGGATTCCAAATAATGTCTTGTGAAAAAACTTGGCGGCTGAAACTTAAGCCTATCAAGGGTTTTAAATAATCGTTCAAAATGATAATCGGCTAATTGTACCTGCCCATCCCTCCATTTCATGGTTTCAAAAAAACCATCTCCATACCTAAAAGAACGATTATCTGGTAAAATCAACAGCTTCCCAGTTCGGAGCATTTGACCATCTGAATAAAGAAAATTGCTTGTTGGCATCTTACAAAGATAGAATGAAGCTAATTTAGCCATCTAATTAAGTTGCATGAAAATCAAAGACATTATTCAAGTGTTAGAAATACTGGCACCTCCTATTTATCAGGAATCCTATGATAATGCAGGATTGATTATTGGCAATAACCAATGGGAATGCACCGGAATTGTTTGCTGTTTAGACGCAACAGAAGCTGTTATTGAAGAAGCCAAGGAAAAAGGCTGCAACCTTGTGGTAGCACACCATCCCATTTTATTTAAGGGGATCAAGCAACTCAATGGAAAGAACTATGTAGAAAAAACCCTGATTACGGCCATTAAATCAGATATAGCCATTTATGCTATTCACACCAATTTGGACAATGTAATTTGGGGTGTCAATGGCAAAATTGCCGATCAGATTGGGTTAATCAACAGACAAATCCTGGTTCCAAAAGCAGGTTTATTGTCAAAATTGGTCTGTTTTGCACCCGCATCTGCTGTAGAAAATTTAAAAAATGCCCTTTTTGCTGCAGGTGCTGGTGATATTGGTAATTATAGTGAATGCAGTTTTCAAGTAAATGGTTTGGGGAGTTTTAAGGGTGGGCCTGATAGCCAACCTAGCATGGGCATAGCCGGACAAAGAACCAGTGTAGAAGAGGTTAGAATTGAGTTTATACACCCTTCCCATATGCAAAAAAAGCTGATAACGGCCATGATTAAAGCCCATCCATATGAAGAAGTGGCATATGACCTGATTTCATTAGACAATGATTATCAACATGTTGGATCTGGAATTTTGGGAGAATTACCTGAACCCATGGAAGAAACTACGCTATTGGAGATGCTACAAACCTGTTTTGGGCTCTCTGTGATCAAACACAGCCCATTTTTAGAAAAAAGGGTACAAAAAATAGCCATTTGTGGTGGAGCAGGTAGTTTTTTAATAGGACCAGCCATTGGGGCCGGGGCCGATGTACTCATTAGCGCGGATCTAAAATATCATGAGTTTTTTGACGCCAATGGTCATATCCTAATAGCCGATATTGGGCACTGGGAAAGTGAACAATATACAACTGACTTGCTTTTTGATATTTTACAGGCTAAATTCCCTACCTTTGCCGTCCTCAAATCAGTGATAAAAACCAATCCGGTTAACTATTTTCTGTAAGAGGACCAAAAACTCCAAATTTTATACTAGATATGGCATCTGTTAAAGATTTCTCCGTTGAAGAAAAACTGGTTAACCTAGTAAGGTTACAGAAAACTGATAGCAAACTGGATCAAATTCAGGTATTGAGGGGTGAATTACCCATGGAAGTGAGTGACTTAG
This sequence comes from uncultured Sphingobacteriia bacterium, assembly GCA_945957225.1. GTDB lineage: Bacteria > Bacteroidota > Bacteroidia > Chitinophagales > Chitinophagaceae > Sediminibacterium. Next base: position 2,537 of record CAMFKK010000369.1, read on the forward strand.
AAGATGAGATCCTGGGTCTGCACAGTAGACAAACCCGTATTGAAGAAGAGATCAACGGGATCTCTGAATTCATTGATGGTAAGAAAAATATCATTAAAGAAAGCGAAGCGCTGATTGCTAAATACGAAAAGCAAAGCGAAAACGTAAAGAACAATCGCGAGTTCGAAGCTATCAATAAGGAAATTGAAATGCAGCAGTTAGAAATTAAACTGGCTGAAAAACATATCCGTGATGCTAACGAAGAATTGGCTGAAAAAATCAAGGCACTAGAAGTAGCTAAGAAACAAGTTGCTGTTAAAGAAGGTGTGTTGAATCACAAGAAAGGCGAATTGGAAAAGATTATTGCCGAAACTGAAAAAGAAGAAACTCATTTTAATAAGCAGAGTGCTGATGCTCGCGGTCATATTGACGAAAGACTGTTGTATAGCTATGACAGAATTAGAACCAGCTATCGCAATGGTTTAGCCGTTGTGCCTGTTGAGAGAGATGCTTGCGGCGGATGCTTCAACTCTATTCCTCCTCAGCGTCAAAGCGAAATTCGTTTGCACAAAAAAATCATTGTTTGTGAAAACTGCGGAAGAATCTTAGTTGACGCAGATTTGAATGACAGTGTAGAAGCGAAGTAACTGTTAAAAGAAGATTTTTATATCATAAAGGGCATGCTTAATCGCTGCCCTTTATTATTTTACAGAAGGATGCATCTTAAATCTATTTTAGTACTGATTATGGTTGTATTGGCCCTGCGGGCCGATGCAGAAAAAGTGTATGATTTCAATAGCACTTGTCAACAGGCATTTCAAGAAATCACCAAACTCAAACTTGCACGTGGTATAGCGTTGGTAGAAAAAGCCAAACAACAGAATCCAGACAATTTGATTCCCGTTTTGCTAGAAGATTATATAGACTTTTTTATCTTGTTTTTTAATGAAGACCCAACTGAATTTAAAAACAGAAACCCTCATTTTGCAGATAGAATTGCTATACTGGAAAATGGACCTAAAAATTCGCCCTTCTATCATTTCTGTTTGAGTACCGTAAGAATACACAA
>CAMFKK010000370.1 GCA_945957225.1 uncultured Sphingobacteriia bacterium
ATCTAATTCAGCACTTTCAATTGGATTGGAACCTGTGAATGCTTCTTGCTCTACTACATAATATTTTAAGCCAGCATCTGTTCCAGCTTTAATAATTGATTTAAAATCAATAGTTCCCTTGCCTAAATGACAAGATTCATGACCAGACTTGGTCTTGGTCAAATCCTTGATATGACAGAGACGGAAACGGTTAGGATATTTTTTGAAATACGTGATTGGGTCAATGCCAGCAGCAACCACCCAATAAATATCCATTTCAAAATCAACCGTGTCCTTGTTGGTATTATCCATCATCACATCCTGAGGCACTTGACCATTCATAGGTACAAAAGAATAGTCATGGTTGTGATAGGCAAAGCGAATGCCATTCTTTTTACAGATTTCCCCATTCTTGTTAAACTCGTCAGCAAACCTTTTGTAATCGTCAATGGATTTTTGAGGGCCTTTATAAGGGCAGATCAAATACTTCATACCAATGGCAGCAGCTTCTGCGGCTTTCTTCTCAAAATTGGTATTGGTATCACAGTGGGCAGAAACAATTTTCATACCCAACTCGTCCATGTACTTTTTGAAATCTTTGTGGTCCATGCCCCAAAAAATTCCTTTTGATCCTTCAAAACTTTCTATTTGTTTGTAACCAAAAGAAGCTAATTTTTTCAATGTGCCTTTGGCGTCTTTGGCCATATCTTCTTTAACGGTCCAAAGTTGAATTCCAAAAGCTGGCAATTTTTTAGCAGTAAATCCATCTAATAAGGATGCTGATTTTCCAGCAAATGGCAAGGATAATCCTGCAGCTGCAAAAGCAGTCATACGCAGGAAATCTCTTCTGTTATTATTCATACAATAGTTTTTAAAAATGAACAATCCCGGAATGAAAGAATCATCCCGGGAAAAGTATCAAAGTGTACATTATTAAGTTGCCCAGGCTTTGTCTCCTTTTTTGTAAGGTATACAACCTTCGTATTTTCCAGGAACCGCTACATAGCGCAATGCTTTGGTAGCACCTACTTCAGAAGTAAAGAAGCCCAATAAGGTCAATTCTTTCATCATCTTGAAATAGTGGTTGGGGTCCGTGTCTTTTTTAGACTTTTGGTATTCCTTGGTTTCTTTATCCAAGTCTACCAATAAATCATGTCTTTGTTCTGCTGTGCTCTCCAAGAAAGACTTACCAGATTTTTTCTTAGCAGCTTCGTCTAATTTTTTCAGCCCTTCTAAGAAAATGGTTTGGTCTTTTTCTTCATAGCAGTCTTTTACATAGACGCTCATAAATTCACCCACTTTGGCTTCTTTTGCACCGGGTGTGGCGGTGGCAGGTAAGATGGTTTCGCCTACTTCATTCAAAAAGGCTATATCATCTTTGCTCAAATTGAAACCAGCAGCTCCTTTGTCTGAGGTTTTGCAACCAGACAAAAAGGCTTCCGCTCCAATCAAAGTTCCGCCCAACAGTAATGCAACACTGGAAATGGCTTCTCTTCTGTTCATTATCTTTTGTTTAAGTGTTTGATTATAGGTTTTGTTTTTTAAGTTCTTCCACTGCAAAAGCAGCTGCTCTAGCAGTAAATGCCATATAGGTCAGAGATGGATTCACGCAAGAAGCAGAAGTCATAAATGCACCATCGGTAACAAATACGTTTGGCGCATCCCATACTTGGTTATTGCCGTTCAAGACAGATGTTTTGCGGTCTTTTCCCATTCTTGCCGTACCCATTTCATGGATACCCTTTCCTGGAGTTCCGTCACCATCCCATCCTTTTACGTCTTTAACACCAGCAGCAGTAAGCATTTCAACTGCATCTTCCACACAGTCTTTGCGCATTTTCTTCTCGTTCTCTTTGAGTTCGCAGTCAATGGCCAAAACATTCAGACCCCATTTGTCTTTCTTGTTTTTGTCAATGCTAATCTTATTGTCATGATAAGGCAGCATTTCTCCAAAACCACCCATACCCATGGTCCACCTACCTGGTTCTGTAATGGCGTCTTTAAAGTCAGCGCCAATGCTAAACTCTGCCACTTGACGGCTCCAACCTTCTCTAGATCCCCCACCTTGGTAACCAAATCCACGAACATAATCGCGTTTGTCATTACCTACGTTGCGATACCTTGGAATATAAATACCGTTGGCACGACGTCCAAAATAGTATTTGTCTTCATAACCTTCTACCCATCCACCAGCGCCGGTTCCTAAGTGGTGATCCATCAGGTTATGACCCAGTTCTCCTGAGCTGCTACCCAAACCATCAGGCCATACATCCGTAGCAGAGTTCATCAAAATCCAAGCACTGTTTAAGGTACCAGCATTCAAGAATACAATTTTAGATTTGTACTCAATGGTCTTATTGGTTTCACTATCCAATACTTCTACACCAGTGGCTCTTTTCTTGTCCTTATCATACAAGACTTTTGTAACAATAGAAAAAGGACGTAGTGTTAGATTACCTGTTTTTTGTGCAGCAGGTAAAGTAGATGATTGGGTACTAAAATAACCACCAAAAGGACAACCCAACCAGCATTTGTTTCTAAACTGGCAATTGGTTCTGCCTTCATGAGGAACAGTTAGGTTAGCTGTACGGCCAATGATCATGGCTCGCTCACCTTTATAGTGTTCTTTAATTCTAGCTGCTACGTCTTTTTCAACACAGGTCATATCCATAGGAGGTAAAAACTGACCATCGGGCAATACTGCCAGGCCGTCTTTGTTACCACTGATCCCTGCAAATTTTTCTACATAATCATACCAAGGTGCAATGTCTTTGTAACGCACTGGCCAGTCAACACCAAAACCGTCTTTGGCATTGGCTTCAAAGTCTAAATCGCTCCAGCGATAACTTTGTCTTCCCCACATCAAAGATTTACCACCCACATGGTATCCGCGGAACCAGTAGAAGGGTTTCACTTCTGTATAAGGATGCTCGCTATCCTTGCACCAATAATCTAAGTTGGTTTCATTCAAAGGATAATCCCTTTTCAAATTGGGATAATCATGAATCATTTGTTGGGTTCTTCTTCCACGGTGTGGAAAATCCCAGGCTTCCTTGTTGGCGGAAACATAGTCCTTAATGTGTTCAATATTGCGTCCTCTTTCTAGTAGCAATACCTTCAGACCCTTTTCAGTCAATTCCTTGGCAGCCCAGCCACCGCTGATTCCTGAACCAACTACAATTGCGTCATAAGTTTGATCGGCCATTTTTGTGGGTTTGTTTTTGGATGTTATGGATTTGTTTAGATGTCACAGATTTGAATTGCCTTACGCAAGGATGCAATAGGGTCTGGGGCCGATGGAATAAATTCCTGTGCCACATATCCTTTGAATCCTGTTTCATGAATGGCTTTCATAATAGCGGGATAATAGAGTTCCTGTGTCTCGTCAATTTCATGACGGCCTGGAACCCCACCAGTATGATAGTGCCCATAATATTCGTGATTGGCACGAATGGTTCTGATCACATCGCCCTCGTCAATTTGCATATGGTAGATATCATAGAGCAATTTGAAATTGGGAGAGCCAATACGTTTAACCAGTTCTACACCCCAAGTGCTACGATCACACATATCTGTCTCTTATACACATCTGACGCTGCCGACGA